>CAZIYY010000162.1:0-3238 GCA_964543585.1 uncultured Anaerolinea sp.
TTGTACGATCATTATTTCGAATGCTGAAAATAAACTTGCCAGTGCCAGATCATTCGACCTTATCCAAACGCGGCAAAGATTTGAAAGTGAAACTGCCGAAAAAGACCAGTCAAAGTCTGAATATCGTGATGGACAGCACGGGGCTGAAAATCTATGGTGAAGGCGAATGGAAGGTACGCATGCACGGTGTCTCGAAGAGACGAACTTGGCGTAAATTGCATATCGGTGCCAATCCAGAAGATGGAGAAATCCAAGCCGTGATCCTGACTGAAAACAGGGTTAGTGACGATGCGGCCGTGGAAGTTTTGTTGGAACAAATTGAGCAGGCGATTGTCAAGTTTGGCGCAGATGGAGCCTACGATAAACGCAAAGTCTATGATTGTCTGAATGCACACTCGCCGGATGTAATTATCTTGATTCCACCCCGCAAGAATGCGCGCATCTGGAAACACGGCAACACCAAAGCAGAGCGCCTCAAACGCGACCAGAATTTACGTTCCCTTCGCAAGCAGGGACGCAAAGCCTGGAAGCAGAATTCTGGCTATCATATCCGTTCCTTGGCGGAGACCACCATGTTTCGCTTGAAAACCATCTTCGGCGACGAACTCTCGGCACGCCTGCTTGAAACGCAGACAACACAAGCCTTAGTGCGTTGCGCCGCTCTCAACAAAATGACGCACCTGGGTATGCCGCAAAGTTACAAAATAGCGTAACTTTTCACTCCCGTCAAACGGATTGCGCCTACTTTTCGATTTATGCACCAATGCCTTGCAATAGTGCAATTTACAAACCTCAAGCGGGCGTAAGACTGGCTTTCTCCTCAACTCGAACATCAAATTCACGAAAATTGTATTCAGCGTGTTGCCCCGGGGAATAGCACTGTTCTTGGTTGGCTCTTTGCAGAAAATAGACCCTTTTCGAGCTCTCACCTGCGCTGCGCCGAAGGCGCGCCGGCAAGTGTCCATTCTTCCGGTTCAAAAACCCCACTGCATAGTAAAATTCAACTGACGGGGTAATTCCCTGTCTCTTTGCAGGAAGCCACCTTTGAACACCCAGTGGATCGTGTTCGCCTCCATATTGTTATTGAATACGGTTGCAGCGCTTGTAGTCGCCGCACTATTGGCGCGCAGACCGCCGGCGCCCGGTCTGTGGTTTCTGGTATGGATGCTTGCCCTGCTTGCAGTCTGGACGTTCAGTTATGCCATGATCACGCTCTCCCCATCATTGGTTGCCAAACATTTCTGGCTCAAGGTCGAGAATCTCGCGATTGTTTCTGTGCCCGTGTTGTGGTTTTTCTTTACACTGCAATACACGGCTTTGGATAAATGGCTGACGCGGCCCATCATGATCTTGTTCTGGGTCATTCCTCTTGTAACATTGAGCTTGTTATTCTCAGAGCGCTGGCTCCATCTTTATTATTCGTTTACCCAGCCGGTTTCCGAAGCAGGCGGACCTCTCGTAATCGGACGAGGTCCCTGGTATTTGGTCCAGTTGATTCAAAGTTATCTGTTGGATCTGATCGGGATAATCCTGCTCACCCGGCGTTTCAGCCAATTTCGCAATATTTATCGCAGGCAGGCGATTACTTTACTAGGCGCGATCTTGATTCCAGCCCTGGTCAACCTGTTCTATCAGTTGGCTCCACGCTTTGTCCCTTCGATCGCAATTTCCATTGACCTGACCCCCCTTTCCTTCACGGTCACTGCTGCGCTTTTGGGCGCGGGCATCTTTGGCTGGCGCCTATTCGACTTGATGCCGATCACCCGCCATAGAGTCTTGGATTATATTCCTGAGATGGTCGTTGTCGTCGACCCACATGATCGTGTTTTGGACGCTAACAAGACCGCGCAGGAATGGCTGGGGAAAACACTCGATGAAATCGTGGGGAAGGATCCGATAGAGATATTCCATGGCTGGACGCAACTGATCAACCGTTTTTTGACGGCGAATGAGACGCGCGAGGAGATACAAATCCCCGGTGACCCGCCGCGCACGTTCGAACTGACCGTCTCCGCCCTGTATAACCAATCCGGTGGCCTTGAAGGGCGCGTCATCGTCGCGCATGATATTACCTACCATAAATGGCTGGAAAACGATATGAAATATGCGAACGAGTCGCTCAAGAATCAACTGGCTGAGATCGAACAACTCCGCGCGGACTTGGAGGAACAGGCGATCCGTGACCCGCTTACAAACGTCTACAATCGCCGCTATATGGCTGAGTTTCTCGATAAAGAGATTGCGCGCGCCGAGCGCGAAAAGACCCCCGTATCCTTGGTCATCATGGATATGGATAATTTCAAACAATTCAACGATTCATACGGTCATAGATGCGGCGACGTGATCCTGGAATCCTTTGCCAATTTCCTCCTCGAACACACACGGCGGGGCGACGTTGTCTGTCGTTACGGCGGGGAGGAGTTTGTGATCCTCATGCCAAATGCTCCGCTTGAGATTGGTTATGAACGCGCTGAAACGTGGCGCCAGGATTTTTCGGAAACCCCCATTGATTATGAGGGTATGAAATTTTCCGCCACGTTCTCGGCGGGCGTGGCAACTTTCCCCCAGCATGGTTTGACGGGTGATTCGATCCTGCAAGCTGCGGATAAGGCGTTATATCGCTCCAAAAATGGCGGGCGTAATCAAGTGACCGCCTTTGCCAATTAAAATTTTTTGAGAGGTACTCATGCAAATAGACATCATCGGCGTTCCCATTGACCTCGGCGCGGATCGGCGCGGCGTTGATATGGGGCCTAGCGCGATTCGGTACGCACATCTTCGTCAAAAACTTGAAGCGTTGGGTCATACCATTAACGACATGGGCAATATCGAAGTGCCCATTCAGGAGACCTGCCAGATCACCGATCCCAAACTCAAATATATTGATTGCATCATTCCGATGGGGCGGCGTGTTGCCGGTGCTGTGGCGACATCTATCCAAAGCAAACATTTTCCGCTTGTGCTGGGCGGCGATCACAGCCTTTCGGTAGGTTCGATTCGCGGCGCGGCGAAACGCAAAAAACTTGGCGTGATTTGGATTGACGCGCACGCCGATTTCAACACACATGAAACAACTCCTTCTGGAAATATACATGGGATGCCCCTCGCGGCGTTGTGCGGACTCGGCGCCCCGAGCCTGGTCTCGTTATGGGATGAAACGCCTCCCGTCCTGGACCCAAAACGGGTCGCTGTTATCGGCGCGCGTGATCTGGACCCGGGCGAAAAAGACAACTTGCGC
>CAZIYY010000162.1:3248-10700 GCA_964543585.1 uncultured Anaerolinea sp.
TGATGGTGCAAAGCATGGAGCAGATTGACCGCATCGGCATGCAAGCCGCGCTTGAAAGAGCAATCGAACGCGTCAGTAATGATGCGGATGGCATTTACATTTCCTTTGATATGGACGCGCTCGACCCGCGTCACGCGCCAGGCGTTGGCACACCGGTCGCCGGTGGGCTGACGTATCGCGAAGCGCATCTCGTATGCGAGGTCGTTGCAGAGACGGGCAAACTGATCGGCATGGATCTGGTCGAAGTGAATCCCATTCTCGATATACAGAATCAAACTGCGCTCCTCGCCGTGGAGTTTATCCGCTCGGCGTTGGGCTCGCGCGTCTGGAGCGGGTAGAGCAAAATTCTTGTCCCAAGCATGTCGAAGGGGGCATTTTGCGCTACCCATTTAGCAGATTGGATCACGCGTATGAAAGGGCAGCAGGCGCACGTGGCGGAAAGGCGCGGGCTTGTCCTTCACCCCGAACGCGGCTAAAATGAAGAGATGAGCACATTATACGGTCCCATCCTGATTGTTGAAGATGTCCCGAATGTTCTTGAATTGCTTGAAGTCACCTTGCGCTTCAAGGGTTACGCGGTGATTACCGCGCGCAACGGCGAAGAGGCGCTTGAAGTGATTTCGCGCCAGAGACCCGTGTTGATCATCACCGATATCCTGATGCCCAAGATGGATGGGTACGCGTTCGTGCAGAAACTGCGGCTCAATCACGAAACGCGCGGTATTCCTGTGGTTTTCCTTTCAGCCACTTACGTGACCCCCGAAGATAAGGAGTTTGCATTGAGCCTGGGCGCGGCGCGCTTCATGGAAAAGCCGATTGATACCGAGGATTTTTTGTTGACGGTCGCAGAGTTGGTGACGCAGCAGCCGTTCACAACGCCGCAGCCGCTGGACATGGAAAGATTCTATAACGGCTACCGCACGCGGCTTGAAAACAAACTGCGCCACAAGAATACGCAGATCGCGCGCGCTGATCGCTTATTGCCCACACTGCCGCCCGACCAAAGGCCCGCGTTCGAAGCGCTGCTTCAACAATCCGTGCGCGACCGCGACGAAATCCAGACCGAACTTTCCGACATTTACAAAACGCTCGACGAACTGAAAAAATAATATCCAGGTTCAAACCACGAAGACACGGAGACAAAGAGATTTAATTCTTTCCAATGTCCCCGTGTCTCAATGGTTAAAATCACAAGGTGAATAAATGCAGCCTACATTATCTTATATAGAAAACCTCGCGCGTGAAGCCGGCGCGATCCTGCGGGCGGGTTATAACAAGGAACATCAGGTGAATTACAAGGGTGTGATAGACCTTGTCACCGAGGTGGATCATCAGTCTGAGGCGTTTTTGCTTGGCGAGGTGCAAAGGGATTTTCCCGAGCATCATATCTTTTCGGAAGAGAGCGGCGTTATTCAGGGGAACGACGAACACACCTGGTACATTGACCCATTGGATGGGACGGTGAATTACGCGCATCACATTCCCATCTTTTGCGTTTCGATTGCCTATGCTTCAAAAGGGATTTTGACATTGGGCGCCGTTTATGATCCCATGCGTGACGAAATGTATACGGCCGAGCGCGGCAAAGGCGCGTATCTGAACGGGGGACCACTACACGTGTCATCAACCACCGAACTTCAACAGAGTCTTCTCGTTACCGGCTTTCCCTACAATGCATGGGATACCCCGCAGGATAACTTTGCCAACTTCGTGAAATTCGGGAAACTTTCGCGTGGTGTGCGCAGGCTTGGTTCTGCCGCGCTGGATCTTGCCTATGTGGGCGCGGGCCGCTTTGATGGTTTTTGGGAACTTGCTCTCAATCCCTGGGACGTCGCGGCGGGCGGGTTGATCTGTGAAGAGGCGGGCGCGCGCGTGACGAATATCAATGGAGAAGCCGATTACATTTCGCCGCCTCAATCCATTCTTGCCACCGCACCCGGCATCCACAAGCGAATGCTGGAAGAGTTATATAAAATGTAATCTCCACTAGACAAATTCCCCTTCCCTGGCGAGGTATAAAATTGTGATGAAATTCAGATGAAAAACCTCCAATAAAAATATACAATAGGGGGAGGTTCATTTGAAGAAATGTCTGCCAAGACCATCCCTATCAGCAAGACCAAGATCGTTATTCCGCATCGCCGCGCTGAACTGCTCTCCCGTCCTCGTTTGCTGGAGAGTCTTAAGGTCTTGCTGGATAACAAACTTCTGCTTCTTTCCGCGCCGGCGGGCTATGGCAAGACTTCGCTTTTAATTGATCTGGCTCATAACATTGAGATGCCGGTTTGCTGGCTTTCGCTCGATCCGCTCGATCGCGACCCTCAAAGATTTATTGCATACTTGATCGCGGCGCTGGCTGAACGCTTTCCCGGTTTGGGTGAAACTTCCCGACTCCAGCTGAATCGATTGAAGTCCATCGAGCGGGATTCCGAATCGCTTCTGATAACGCTTACAAACGATCTTTATGACCAGGTTGAAGGCGATTTTCTCCTGGTCCTTGATGATTATCATCTTTTGGACGATGTTCCAGTCATTTCAAGTTTGCTCAATCGTTTTCTTGAACTGGCGGTGGAAAACTGTCATATCCTGCTTTCTTCGCGTACGTTGCCCGCTTTGGATGACGTGACCTTGATGGTCGCGCGCGAGCAGGTGGCCGGACTAAGCCATGCCGAATTGGCATTTATTCCCCGTGAAGTCCAGGCGTTGTATGCGCAAAACTTCCATCAGCATCTTTCAGATGAAACCGCTCATGAATTCGTCGAGCAAACCGGGGGTTGGATTACGGGCATGGTGCTCTCCAATCTATCAGGCGTAACGCGTATTTCGGGCGTGGATACGTTTGCATATCTGGGCCAACAAGTGCTGGATCAACAGCCTGAACACGTGCGTGAATTTCTCATGCGGACTTCGCTTCCTGAAGAGTTCAACGCGGAACTTTGCGAGGCTGTTCTGGGCCCGTTCCATTCTGGACCTCAGAATTGGCCCACCCTTATGGGCTTGATCCTTGAGAAAAATCTTTTCGTCCTCCCACTGGGTTCGGATGGCCGCTGGCTTCGATACCATCCTCTCTTCCGCGAGTTTCTGCAGACGCGCCTAAAAGAAGAACGTCCCCAGGAAGTACAGCCCATCGTTAAGCGAATGGTCAAGGCCTACGAAAAAGCAGGTGAATGGGAAAAAGCTTACTTCACATGTAAGCAGTTGAATGACACTGCGGCTTTGGCTGGGGTTATTGAGCGGGCAGGTACCCCGATGTTACAGACCGCTCTTGTCACATTGGAAGGCTGGATCAATAGCCTGCCTCCAGCCTTTGCTCGGACTCGACCAGGGTTGATCTCACTGCGAGGAATGATGGCTGCAGCGAAAGGCAACTTGCAGGATGCCAATCCGTTGCTTGATATGGCTGTGTCCATTTATCGCAAAGATGGTCGTGTTGCTGATCTCACTCTTGCTCTGACAAGGCGTGCCCATACCCTGCGCCTTTTGGGAAAATATCATGCTTCTTTAAAAGACATTGAAGAGGCTTTGCAGTTAGCGGAGCCTGATCCTGCTCTTCAGCCTCTTTATGCTGAAGCCTTGCGTCTTAAAGGTTTGAATCTTTATCGCTTGGGCCAGTCTCGTAGTGCAGTCGAAGAACTTGAACATTCTTTGTCGCTATATACTGAACTGAAAGAGATGGGTAGTATTCCAATGTTGCTGGGAGAGACAGCCATGGTTTACGCGGCAGTCGGAGAGGTTGAATCTGCCAAAACCTTATTTCAAGAGACATTGAAGATATGGCAGGCAGAGAAGAATCTATATTCCCAGGCGGATACATTGAACAATCTGGGGGTCCTCTATCATCAACTTGGCGAGTATGAACTTGCCTTTGAAACGTATGAAAAAGGTATTACATGCGCCCGCAATAGTCATAATCAGCACGCTGAATCATTGCTTCTGACCGGTCTCGGTGATCTTTATTCTGAAATAGAAGAGTTCGAAGCTGCCCAACACGCTTATATACAGGCAGATGCAATTGCCAGCAGGCTGGCAGGGTTTTTTATTTCCAATTATTTGGTGCTGGCGCGGGCAAATTTGGCCCTGTTACAAAACGATACCGAAACAGCATCTAAAATTCTCGGGTCATTCAGAAAAAAATTGAAGACCAATCCATCTGCATACGAGCGCGGCTTGTGGGCTTTGCTTGAAGGCAGAAACCATCTTTTAGAAAAGGAAGCCAAAAAGGCGATTTCTCTTTTACAAGAAGGTAAATCTTGTTTTATTCAAGATGGGAGGGAATCCGAAAGTCAGTGGTGTGTTATTTGGTTGGTGGCTGCGTATGATCAGGTGGGCAGGAGAGAACATGCCAGAACCGAGTTTCGTGAACTATTGGCGGCGAGAAATAAACCGACCCACGCTTTGCTGATAGCTTTGCATCAAGCATCTCCCCATTTGAAAGATTTGCAGAGCGATCCGCAAATTGGCCGCAGCTTGGGCGATCTGCTGGAAAAGTCAAGGCGGTTGAGTGAAAGGATTCTTTCTGTTCGTAGGACACTCCGGCGTCATGCACAATCCATTCCCATGCCAGCAGCCAGCCTTACATTCCGGGTATTTGGACGCGCCGAAGTCCGTGTCAACGGGCGGAGCATTGCCATGTCTGATTGGCGTACCAAGTCGGTTAGAGACTTGTTCTTCTATTTTCTTTTTAAACAAGAATCGCTTACAAAGGAACAGATCAGTGAAGTTCTTTGGCCCGAGACTATGGATCCCCAGTCATTAAAGAAGCGTTTCAAGGATGAGATTTATCGCCTGCGGCGCGCTGTAGGACGAAATGTGATTGTTTTTGATGATGAGTATTATCGTTTTAACCGTGCTCTGGATTACGAATACGATGTGGAAGCCTTCGATTCGCATCTTCGGCGCGCCCGCAAAGCCAGAGACACAATGGAACGTGTTAATTGGTATCAAAAAGCGGTGGATTTGGTTCATGGTCCATATCTAGCTGGAGTGGATGCGCCCTGGGCCGCATCTGAGCGCGAAAGGTTGGGGCAAATTTATGTTTCAGCGCTGGAGGAATTGGCTCATTTATATCTGAATGCCAACCAGCCCGACCGCTGTCTTTCCACCTGTCAACTGGCGGTTGCTCAAAATCGTTATAACGAAGTGATCTATCAATTTGAAATGCGTGCCTACGCCGCCCTCGGAGACCGTCCCTCCATAGTACGTTGCTATCAGGTGTGCAAATCGGTTTTAGAGGAAGGTCTCGGTTTGTCACCCTCTCAAGAAACGGAACTTCTTTACCAGGAATTGATTAATCCTTTGAGTCTGCAATTTTAGAGAGGAATTAGGTAAAATTTTGCAGCCTGTTTTGCGGCCTAGGTGGGTGTAATATGGGACAAATCAATCAAGAAAGAGGTGTCCCATGAAAAACAAACTTGCTCAACTTTATGTTCTCGTAAGCAATATTGACCATCGCTACATCCAGCTTGGATATTTCGCTTTCATGCTGGCAGGGTTCTTCTTCATGCCGTCCCCATCAGACGGTGGCGGCACTGGGCGTTAGCTCGTGTGCTGGACAGGAGAGATATATGACGATTCTTACACTAGACGGCTATTCTGCTTCATCTTTGGGCGTTCGTAGAACATATGTAGGGCGGGCTGGTCTACACCGTCTGTTTGCGGCCGCCGTTGTCAGCGACCAGTTCCGCGAAACATTGCTTCGCGAGCCCGAAGCTGCGCTGGCGAATGGCTACCTTGGTCAGACCTTTGCACTGACTGACCAGGAGCAAACGATTATCAAATCCGTTCGCGCCAGTACTCTCACCGATCTTGCCCAACAGGTCAATCAGGCATTGAAGAGTATTTAGAATATCAGACACAATAATATTTGCATCGCACTGATGCCACACTGAGCGAAGGGGCGGAGTTGGGGCGCGGTGATTAACAGAATCATTGCGCTCCGCCTTCGCCTTGGCTGGGCAGTTATGAAAAAATCGATTGAGAACCTGCTGACCTCTGATCAGAAGCTTGAAGCGGCCCTTCAGGCATTTTCAGACTTAAACATGGTTCTGGATGCTAATGGGATAATTCTGGATTACAAATCAGTTCCCTTCCTTCCTCACACATTTCCGGAGATAACCCTCAACCGAAGGATACAGGATGTTTTCCCGCCCGAGCTGAAAGATAAGTTTGAGCGTGCTTTGCATATGGTTCAGCAAACGGGTGAAGCAGACACCTTTGAATATTCACTGTCGATATCCGGCCGCACGCATTGGTTCGATGCGCGGCTGCTCCTGATTTCAGTGTCCCAAATCTTATTTACTGCGCGCGATATCACGAAGTGCAAAGAAACCGAAAGGAGACTGACGAGGCAGATGCAACAACTCTCTGCGCTTCGATCCATCGACCTGGCAATTGCTTCGGGGCTGGAGCTGAACCTGCTTCTTTCCATGCTGCTAGACCAAGTGACGGTGCTCATGGAAATCGACGCGGTCTCGATCCTTCTGCTGAGCGCCAAAACGAACGTGCTTGAGTTTTCAGTTGGCAAAGGCTTTAACTCGAATAGTTTGCAGTATACGCGCTTGAAATTGGGGGAAGGATGTGCCGGCCGCGTGGCTCTGGAACGCAAGATGCTCAACGTCCCTGATCTCACAAAGAATGAAATGGAATTCGACCGATCCCCACTATTCCCCGGCGAGCGCTTTGTCTCCTACTATGGCGTGCCATTGATCGCGAAGGGGCGGGTCCTCGGCGTGCTCGAACTGTTCCACCGTTCTTCCCTTAAACCCGATGAAGACTGGTTGGATTTTCTTGTCATGATATCGGGTCAGGCGGCGATCGCGATTGATGGCGCAGTGATGTTCAGGGAAGTGCAAAGATCGAGCCTTGAGTTGAGCCTGGCTTATGATGCCACAATCGAAGGTCTATCGCGCGCGCTGGACTTGCGTGATAAGAAGACGGAGGAACATACCCGTCGGGTTGCAGAAACAACTGTCAAGCTGGCTATTCGTTTGGGCTTGGGAGGTCCCGATTTGATCCACCTTCGGCGCGGGGCGATCCTGCATGATATCGGAAAAGTTGCCATTCCCGATGCAATACTGCTCAAGCCCGGGCCGCTTGCCGAGGAAGAATGGAAGATCATGCGCCGCCACCCGGATATTGCTGTTGACTTACTTTCGCCTGTTGCATATCTGGCTCGGGCTCTCGATATTCCCCATTGGCATCACGAAAAATGGGATGGATCGGGCTACCCGGATCGGCTGGGTGGCAATCATATTCCATTTCCCGCTAGGTTGTTTGCTTTGGTGGATGTCTACGATGCATTGACGTCCGATCGCCCCTATCGTACTGCCTGGTCAAAAGACGATGCCGTTCAATATATCGAAAGTCAATCAGGGAAACATTTCGATCCTAAGATGGTTCCTGAGTTTTTGAATTTGGTGAATAAAAATCACATTTGACTCGGATATCTTGACC
>CAZIYY010000163.1:0-10663 GCA_964543585.1 uncultured Anaerolinea sp.
AAAACGGCTTTATCCTGTCTCAATTGTAAAAAATTCAAGTTAGTGAGGTACTAGGTTCCTGCTCTAGAATAAAAGTGGTCACATCCTCGTGATAAGTCACCTGCTCTTCCATCAACAAGACCGAATCGATCATTTTCAGCAGATCAGCAGACTGTGGTTGGCGAAATTCGTAACGGACAGGAGATTCCAAAGTTGGGTAGTTATAGAGACGGCGGTTGAAGCGCTTGTCGGCGTTGTCGCCGCTTTTATGGGCTGACATGCGACGAGAATTGCAGGAACAAGAAATAGCCAAGAATTTTTCATATTCACTCCCAATATCAATTTATGCTCCATATCTGATACAACCCCAAATCCCCGGTTTCACCGTCTGAATAGAATGTGTCCATCACTTTGAAACCTGTGGATTCGGCTAATTCCCTCAATCCGTCTTCATCAAAAAGATGGACGTAACGTAACCCTGCTCCCCCGCTCCGCCAATCGAGGAGATAATCATTCAGGTCAACGTCGCCGGAGGAAAGACCTGCTTTCGACCAGTCCTGTATACGTGCTTTGAGCTTTTCACTGTTCAAGAATTGCCAGTTGGAGTGGATGAAGAGAGCGTCGTTTTTTATCAAATCACGCACTGTTTTCAGGATATTCAATCGTAATTCATGAGACGGAATATGATGCAAAACAGCGAAGCAAAACACAATATCAAAGGATGAAGGGGTAACGCTTCGCATGAAGGATGAATCTTCAAGGGTAGTCAAATCAATCTCGCGAAAAGTGGCAGAGAAACCTTCGGGCTGGGATTCCGCCTCACGGAGCAGAGGCAGGCTAAAGTCCAAGCCGAGATACGAGCCACGCTGACCGCGCTTTGCAAGCGCGCGCGCGAGTTCCCCGTTCCCGCATCCCAAATCCAATATGGATTCGTCTCCTTTGAGCATGTCGAGCGCGCGTCGCACTCCGGGCTGAATCCGATGACGAGTGGCGGAGAATGAGTCGCTGAAGCGGGTGTAGAAATCGCGGTTGAGTTCGATGAGGCGCGCGGCAATGGCTGAATCCATGTTGGGATTATAACGGGTATAATTCCACCATGTTTACGCCATTGGAGATCGAACGGCTCTCGAATGAGTTTGAGACGAAGACTCCGCAGGAGATCATCATGTGGGCGGTGGATACGTTCTGGCCGCAGATCGCTTTGAGTTCGTCGTTCCAGACACAATCCATGCCGCTCCTGCACATGACATCGCGGATACGGCGCGATATCCTGATCCTCTTCCTCGATACGGGTTATCACTTTTGGGAAACGCTGATCTTTCGCGAACAGATCGCCTCGGAATGGCAGTTGAATGTTTTGGATTTGTATCGCGATACGCGCTGGGATATGTTTGCAAGGCAACAGACGCGCACATTGCCGTTTGAAGACCCGAACCTGTGCTGTTTTATCCACAAAGTCCAGCCGATGCAGAGGGCGATGAAAGATATGCTGGCATGGATCAGCGGCATTCGCCGCGACCAGACCTCCGTGCGCGCCACTGCAAAAATATTGGAATTGCAGGAAGACGGTTTGGTGAAGATCAATCCGCTGTTGAATTGGACAAAGACCGACGTGCAGCGTTATCTGGACGAAAATAATCTGCCGCCGCATCCGTTGCTTGAGAAGGGTTATCGCAGTATCGGCTGCTCACCATGCACCGTTGCGATTGGTGTCAACGACGATGAACGCGCAGGTCGCTGGGCGAACCGCGACAAAATCGAGTGTGGCCTCCATACCGATATGTTCAAGCATAAAGAGATATCCGAGTTGAAGAGTGATTTTAAAATCAATCCGCTGGCCGAGTAGGATGTATAGTCCGTATACGTGCGCCGAGAATAACCATAAACCATGCTCACCGAAAAACAAGCGCAATGGCGCGAAACGCACCTGCTCACCCCCGATAAAAAAGATTTAGCGCGCTTTGCGCTGGATGAAATTCGGCGCGGCGGCGATGTGACCAGGACCCTGCGAAGTCATCCGCTTGCAGATGGCAGCGGCTATCTCAACAAGTCCATGCTGGTTTCGATCTACAATGAAATGGTCGCGGTTGGAGAACTGGACGAAGACGCGCGCCTGCTCGAACGGATTCGCATGAAGCCGATGCGGACTCTTTCAGGCGTCACGACAGTCACAGTTCTAACGAAGCCGTACCCTTGTCCGGGTAAATGTATCTTCTGTCCCACCGACGTACGGATGCCCAAATCGTATTTGCCTGATGAACCCGGTGCGATGCGCGGTCTTGAACATGACTTCGACCCATACGCGCAAGTGAGATCACGCATTGAACAGTTGAAATCAGTCGGGCATCCCACTGATAAGATCGAGTTGTTGATTCTTGGGGGAACGTGGTCTTCGTACAAGCGCGATTATCAGGAATGGTTTGTCAGGCGGTGCTTTGAGGCGATGAACGAGACCCCCCTTCCACCCTCCCTTTTTGCGGGGCAAAATGGGGGGACAGAGGGAGGTGTGAACCTATCTGAAGTTCATTCCATCAACGAAACGACGCATCATCGCAATGTGGGACTCGTTATCGAGACCCGTCCTGATGAGATCAATCCCGATGAAATTCGATGGCTTCGTCATCTCGGCGTGACGAAGGTGCAGATGGGCGCGCAGAGTCTGGATGACCGTATTCTCGACATGAACAAACGCGGACACGACGTGGAATGTACACGTCAAGCCACTGCCCTGCTCCGCGCGGCGGGATTCAAGATCGTCCTGCACTGGATGCCAAACCTGCACGGCGCAACGCCCGAATCGGACCGCGAAGATTTTACAAGATTGTGGAATGACTTCTGCCCCGATGAAATAAAAATCTACCCCAACCAGTTGCTTGCGAATGCGGAATTGTATGAATACTGGCAGCGCGGCGAATTCAAGCCGTACACGACTCAAGAGTTGATTGACTTGATCGCGGATATCAAACCGACCATTCCAAGATATTGCAGAGTCAATCGTGTCATTCGTGATATTCCGTCCACGAACGTTGTGGAGGGCAATCGCAGAACCAGTTTGCGGCAGGATGTCCACGACGAAATGAAACGACGCGGCACGCGTTGCGAGTGTGTGCGTTGTCGCGAGGTGCGCGGAAAATCCATCAATGCGGATTCGCTGAAACTGGATGATTTGGTTTATCAGGCAGGCGCGGCGGAGGAACATTTCATTTCATACGTCACGCCCGATGATAAACTTGCGGGCTTTGTAAGATTGTCTCTGCCCAATGATAATTCCCCGCAAACAGGAATACCCGATTTGAACGGCGCCGCGTTGATCCGTGAAGTGCACGTATATGGACAGTCGCTTCCCGTTGGCGCGGAGAAAGAGGGCGCCGCGCAACACGCCGGGCTTGGCACGCGTCTGCTGGAAGAGGCAGAGCGAGTTGCAAGGGCAAATGGATTCAAACGCATGGCTGTCATCTCGGCAGTCGGCACGCGGGGATATTATCTCGGGCGCGGGTTTGAGCGGGGGGAACTTTATCTTACGAAAACGCTTATATAACGGAATCAAGTTTACGGCTTCGCGTGAAGCGATGTCCTGAGCCTGTCGAAGGGCGGCTCTTCATGTGTATATATCCGCCCGCGTCGCCGGGACGGCGGCTTGAGCATGATTGCTTATGAATTAGAGTTGCGTTAGATATCCACATGGACGCTTGACTTGCATCGCGCGCGGTGTAACAATACGATTATGGATTACAAGGATTACTACAAAATTCTCGGCGTGGAGCGCAAAGCCAGCGAGGACGATATCCGCAAAACGTATCGCAAACTCGCGAAGCAATATCATCCCGATTACAACCCCAATAATAAACAAGCCGAAGAACGCTTCAAGGAAATCAACGAAGCTTATGAAGTGTTAAGCGACTCAAAAAAGCGCGGGCATTATGACCGGCTCGGCTCTGAGTATTCCAACTGGCAAAGGCGCGGCAACCCGGGCGATTTCAATTGGGATCAATACGGCGGCTTCCCCGGCGGCACGCGTGTGAACATGGACGACCTGAACGATATGTTCGGCGGAGGATTCTCTGATTTCTTCCAAACGATTTTTGGGACGGGAGGAGGCAGGACTACTTCGCGTTCGCGCGCGCAAATGCAAGGCTACCAACAGGCGCTTGAGATCACGCTTGAAGAGGCATATAAAGGCACAACGCGCCTGCTCCAAAAGGATGGAAAAGAAAAACAGGTCCGCATTCCTGCGGGCGTACGCACCGGTTCAAAAGTGCGCGTGGCTGGCGAGGGACCTAACGGGCTTGACCTTTATTTAATTGTGGATGTTGCCGAAGATAAAAAATACGAACGACGCGGCAACGATCTGCACACAACTGCGACCGTCAGCGTGTTTACTGCCATCCTCGGCGGCGAGGCGGATGTGGAAACGCTGGACGGCAAAATAAAACTCAACATCCCGGCTGGCACACAGCCCGAACAGGTCTTTCGGCTGGCAGGGCGCGGCATGCCGCACGTCAAGAATACAACAGAAAAGGGCGATCTCTTCGTGCGTTTGAAGATTCAGATCCCAAAATATCTTTCCCCCAAACAACGTGAATTATTGGATGAGGCTTCACGCCTCAAATTCTAGAAAGGACAAAATGAAACGCGCACTACTTGCTCTATCATTTCTGATAATCTCCATGCTGGCTTGCCAGGTGACGGGACTCGCGCCTCTCTCTACACCGAGGCCTGTCACCACGTCCCAAACTTCACCTGCCCTTCAAGTTGACCCTGCCAACCTCGTCCCGCAGGATGGCTCGCTGGCATCGCTTTATCAACAAGTGCTTCCCGGAGTGGTTGCCATCCGCACAGACACCGGCCTCGGTTCAGGCTTCGTATTCGATGACGAGGGCCACGTCGTCACCAATCAGCATGTCGTGGATGGGGCGAACACAGTGGAAGTGGATTTCTCATCGGGTTTCAAATCTCATGGCACGGTGATTGGTTCAGATGGCGATGCTGATGTGGCGGTCATCAAGGTGGACGCGCCTGCGGAGGAAATCCATCCTTTAGCAATCGGAGATTCGAGTATTCTCCAAGTAGGGGAATCGGTTGTTGCAATCGGCAATCCATTTGGTCTGAACGGCACGATGACGCTTGGAATTATCTCCGGGCTCGGAAGGACCCAACCCGCCCATCAGGCAACAGGAGGTGGATTCTTCAGCACTGCCGACATCATCCAAACCGACGCCGCGATTAATCCCGGCAACTCAGGCGGTCCGCTCTTCAACTTGAATGGCGAAGTGGTGGGAATCAACCAGTCAATTCAGACGGATAACTTTAATCAGACAACTGGCAATGCAGTCAATTCGGGCGTTGGCTTCTCCATCTCGATCAACCTGGTGAAACGGATTGTCCCATTTCTGATTCGCGATGGGAAATATGAATATCCATATCTTGGAATTTCTTCCAATGAACTGGGGCTGGCAGAAATTGAAGCGCTTGGTCTGAACACCTACACGGGCGCGTACGTGATCAGTGTAACCCCCGGCGGTCCCGCCGATCAGGCTGGCATTCGCGCGGGCGCTGCGCCCACCAGCATTCAAGGCTTGAACGCGGGCGGGGATCTGATCACCGCGCTCGACGGCAAACCCGTTACTACATTCGACGATTTGTTGAGTTATCTAATTACGAATAAATCCCCGGGCGATACTGTGGTGTTGACAGTGTTGCGCGATGGGCAGGCTGTTGACATTACCCTGACATTGGGCAAACGCCCATAAAAGCGATCGGACGGCAATTAATTGCCGTCCGAATTTTTTAACCAAAACGCTCCTCGCGCCACACATCCGCGCGGTTGTGATATCCAGCCTGCTCCCAGAAACCGCGCCGGTCACGCGTCATAAATTCAAGGGAACGAAGCCACTTCGCGCCCTTCCATAAATAAGGTGTTTCGAGATTCTCGCGACCTGGGATGAATCCCACCGCGCCGCGCAATGGATAGCCATGATCGGGCGAAATCGGTTCGCCGTTGAAATGAGTGCCAAGCAGGAAGTTATCCTGTAAAACAACCGCGAGCGGGAGGTTAACCGTAAATCCATACTCGGCGTGTTGCATCACGTGGGTGGCGCCAAGCTTGATCTTGAAAAGACCGTTCTCCACCATCGTCTTGACAGAGACGCCCTCCCACACTGTATCAAACTTGCTCCACCGCGTTACACAGTGAATGTCCATCTGGATTTTTGCGCGCGGCAGTTTGTTGAACTCATCCCACGTCCAGCGTTTTTCCTCTTCCACTTCGCCCCATACGCGAAAGTCCCAGGTGGCGGGATTAAAGTGAGGTACGGGCCCATAATGCAAGACCGGAAATTTGAACGTAAGCGCCTGGCCGGGCGGCAGGCGTCCCTCGCTGCGAACGCGGTCTTCTTCCTTGCGGCGGTCGGGTCCTTCGAATGAAAACATGGCGTCTCCTAAATAAAATTATATCAATATCTATGCAGAATAGACTTCCAGAAAAGACAATTTGTTACAATCGTTCTATAATAATCAGGTTAGAACTGGTTTCCCCTTCCAGCAGGCGACAGGAACGCTGGCACGCTTTGATTGCAATTCAAATGCTCTGGACAGGCAAATGGAATTATAATAGTATTAGAAAGTGGGTTCATGGTTATGTTGTGTAGAAACTTATTTGTATTTGTCGGCGTCTTATCTACGGAGCAGGAAGGCAGAGACGAAATCTCATGAAAGATGGAGTCTCTCTGCTTAAAGCCGCCAAGAATCTGGACGAGGAAGCGCTCACCGCCATCTTCGATCAGTTCGCGCCCGCTATTTACAAATATACCCTGCGGTTGTGCCATGACGCAATCGTGGCGGATAATATCGTAGGCGACGTTTTCGCTCAACTCCTGGAACAATTTGCGCTTGGGAAAGGACCGCGCACCAATCTTCGTTCATACCTTTACCAGACTGCATACCATCTCGTTGTTGACCGCTCCCGCGACAGTCAGCACAACGCTCCACTGGAAGTTGCCGAAGGCGCCTATAGGCAGGGCCAGTTCAGCCCCACACAATCGCAGATCGAGGAGCGCGTGATGATGGAGGCGCTGATCACAGCAATGAACAATGAACTGACGGAGGATCAACGACACGTGGTGATCCTGCGCTTCCTGGAAGATTTCAGCCTCAAGGAAACCGCGGAAATCATAGGCAAGGAAGTGAACAATATCAAAGTGATTCAGAATCGCGGCATTGCCAAGTTGAGAAAGGCTCTCGGTCTTCAACTTGAAGAAAACGATTGACAGTTATGGAATTCGATCCTAAAGATGAGGCTATCCTCAAATTATTAACCAAGTTGAAGGACGTCAATGCAGGGTATCCGCCTGAGATGCTGGAAGCGCGTCGTCAGAGTTACCTCAAAAATATTGCAGGGACAGGCTTGGGTGTGGGAATTGGCACGGGGCTTAAGCGCACAGTTAAAAATGGAAATGGCACTGGCTTCCCTCCAACCGCAGGCACATTGCTGGAAGTCCTCCTTGTTGCCGCCATTGTGGTCGAAGCCAGTACACTGGCTTATATTTATCGCGACAAACTTGCTGATTTCTTCCGAACCTTATCAACGGGGCCCAAAGTTCAGGACATCACCTCCCCGCCTGTAATTACTTCCCCGCTTCCTGAAATCGAAATATCAGAAACCTCCATATCAGAAGTTCCCACTGGAACAGCGACCGAATTGCCTGCAAGCACGCCCACCCCGGCTTTGACACAGGATCTCAATATCAATCCCACAGGAGATAATCCAACCAGCACCACGCCAGATCCAAATGGAAACAATGGCAATCATTATGGCCAAACTCCGAAGCCGGAAAGAACCAAAGATAATAATAGCGACAAGCCCCCGAATGACAACTCTGGGAATGGAAATAATGATAAGCCTCCCAAACCCGATAAAGACAAAAATAGATAAAGCCCCGGAGAGAAAGGCACGAGATCATGTCTCGTGTCTTTCATAAATAAAGGTGTTGAGTATGAACCAGGCAGATTATCCAAAGTCCACACAGATTCCCACGATTTTTGTTGTCTGTGATCGGAGCGATACGGCGCCCGTGTGGGGATATATTCTTCGACAACAGGGATTGATCGTAATTCTCGAAACCTCTCTGGATCAAGCCGTTGACCGCTGGTCTGCGGAAATACCAGACCTCGCCGTAATTGACATTGATATTGCTCATCAGGATCCCATCCATCTTTATAAGAAGTTTCGGGCGGTCAGTATTGCCCCAATTTTGCTTTTCCTGCCGGCGCATCATGAAACATAAATCCTCGAAGCCTACACGGCTGGCGTGGATGACGTGATCATCAAACCAATCAGCCCGGCAATCTTCCTGGCGAAAATTGTGGCCTGGGTGCGGCGCAGTAGGATTGTGCCGGTTGACGGGCTAAGTCTTGTAAGAGCGGGAAGACACAAACTGGATCCGGCACGAAGATGCTTGATCGATCCAAATGGGCTGGAAATCAAATTGACCAACCTGGAATTTCGCCTGCTACACCTCCTGATGAGTCGTCCTGGAAATATCCTCAGCATGGAAGATATTATCCAGGCCATGTGGAGCGGGTATGACAATGGGGATCAGGTGATGCTCAAGAACGTCGTTTATCGTTTGCGCAAGAAGATCGAAGCGGGTCCAAGTCGCCCAGCTCATTTACAAACCTGGCAGGGGGGATATTCTTTTCAAAGTTAGGGAACCAAACCTACTTCATCTGTAACCTATTACGACCGGTCGCGACCGTTTTTATGATTATTCTGCGACTGGCAAATGAAACATAATGAGCAAATTCATGTCTTGAATAAGACAGGAACTCTATTCATGCCGTTGCAAGTTATTTGTATCAACATCACGCAACACGTTTGGTGAACTGACGGAGAAAACCAGCGTTGGTGATGGGCATAATCATAAGTTCGATTCAACATTAATTGCAAGCATCATCATCTTATCAGATTTATTTTGGAGGCTGTTATGGGTAAGAAATTTCTCTTCACAATATTTTCAGTACTAAGTATCCTTTCGTTAATGATTATGGGAGCAGGCTCACTGCCGAACGCTGCCGCAGCCGCGCTGGCGCAGGATGGGATACCAACGATCGCCAGCGATCTGGCCGATTATCCCTCGGGTGGGACCGTCACCTTGACAGGCGCAAACTGGCAAGGCGACACTGATGTGCGCATCGTCGTGAACGATGACATTGGACAGACCTGGGTTAGAGATGTAACCGTCACCGTAGCAGAGGATGGCTCCATCTATGATTCTTTTCAGTTGCCATCCTATTTCGTTGCCACATACCGGGTTTTCGCCAGCGGGCAACAGACGGGCAGGGTCGTCACAACGATGTTCACAGACCTGTCCGTAGACACTTACGATCAGTGTTCCAATAACCTTGGGGCGGGATATACAACCGGCGACACCGGCTGTCGCTGGATCAACGGCAACCTTCAAAGCAATAACTCGATCTATGTTGAGGGTGATGCCACTGTCCAGCGCTTGTGGCTTACTGCCCTGGTGCCCGGCAGCACTCATACGGTTACATTGAAATATGGGACCACAAAGGGCGGCAAGCACGCATACGACTTCCTGACGACCTGGGATTGGTCTGAGAACTGGATCATTGATGCGGATCGTTGCCAGGATATCACAGGGTGCGCGAGCGCATCCCCTGAAAGTTTTCTCGATATCCCGGAAGACCCGAATGTCCCGAATACGTTTGAGCCAAGCGCACCAGGTGACCGTCAATTCGTAATGCGCGGCGGCTCTTTGAATAGCGCCACAACTCCAGCGATCTTCAGCGGCTCTTATGCTGGTGACAGCGAAACTGTAATCACAATCACATTCACTGTAGGTGCATCCAACGGCGCAATGTGCGAAACGAAACAGGGCGTGACTACCTGCGGTATTGCATTATGGTTTGGCGCGCACGTAGCTCCTCAGGCAAATTGGGGCCTGGGCAATGGCGCAGGCAGTATTTCAGGCTCACCCTACCATGTGGCTCTTGATGCAGTTGATGGCGCATCTGCCGGTCAGCGCGACAATCAAATGCAGGCGGGCGTTGTTACCTTTATTCCAAACGGCACGATCGTGATTGTCAAGGATGCCGTGCCGAATGATGCGCAGGATTTCAGTTTCAATCTCAATAACAACAGCACCATCAACCAGAACTTCTCTTTGGATGATGACGCTGACGGTACGCTTCCAAGCAACCAGACGTTCAGTGTGCCGCCGGGTATCTGGACAGCCACCGAATTGAACATCCCATCAGGTTGGACTCTTATCAACCTTGTCTGCGTTGACCCGACGAACAATACAAATGTCAGCCTGGGAACCGCCACAGCGACGATCAACCTCGCATCTTCCGAGACGGTGACATGTACCTTCACTGATACCAAGGACGCGCCGACAGCGACTCCAACCAATACACCAAGCACTGGCAATACCGGCTTCCTCAGCCCAAGCACGAACGCCGCGCAGACGACCAGTGCGGGCGACAACAATGGTTTTGAAGTCATCCCATCCAACGCGCATGCCGATGGCGGCGGAGTTGCGCAAGACGTCAACAGCGGTACAAACAACAGCTCGTCCTGCACGAACACCGGCAAGGACCGCCATATTTTCTCCAACTACGGCGTCTCCATCCCCGCCAGATGCACCGTCCAGGGGATCGAGGTTCG
>CAZIYY010000164.1:0-10582 GCA_964543585.1 uncultured Anaerolinea sp.
CCCGCCCCCGAACTCCCCGCCCTGCCTTATGTCTGTCTGCGCCTGCCAACAGGCGGCGGTAAAACACTCGTCGCCGCGCACACGATTGCCCTCGCCAAAACCGAATACCTGCACACCGATGAACCGCTCGTGCTCTGGCTCACTCCGTCCAATACCATCCGTGAGCAAACTATCAAAGCCCTGCGCAGTCGCAAGCATCCCTATCGCAAGGCAGTCGAAACCGCGGGCGCAAACGTCACCGTGCTGGATATTGGCGAAGCCTTAGCCCTCCAGCCTGCCCAACTCAACGGCGTGACGATCATCGTCTCGACCATGCAAGCCTTCCGCGTCGAAGAGACTGTGGGACGCAAAGTGTACGAACAAAACGGTTCGCTCATGGGACATTTCCCCACCTCGCTTCAAGCCTCCCTTTTAGCTGATCTTGAAAAACATGACGACGGCTCCCCTGTTTATTCGCTCGCCAACGTGCTTGCCCTGCATCGTCCGCTTGTGATCGTGGATGAAGCCCACAACGCTCGCACCGACCTTTCTTTTGCCACGCTAAAGAGATTCGCTCCTTCCTGCATTCTGGAATTCACCGCCACGCCAGACACCGAAGATTATCCGAGCAACGTGTTGCATACCGTCTCTGCGGCAGAACTCAAAGCCGAAGGGATGATCAAACTTCCCATTTATCTTGAAACACAACAGGATTGGAAGATTGCAATCTCTCAAGCCATTGCAAAGCGCAATGAACTTCAATCTCTTGCTAACGCCGAACGTGCCGAAACAGGAGAATATCTGCGTCCCATTGTGCTTTTACAAGCACAACCAACATACAAGAATAAATCATCAGTTAACGTAGACGCAGTCAAAGCACAACTGCTTGGAGAACATATACCCGAAGAACAAATCGCCATTGCTACAGGCGACAACAACGAAATCACGAACATAGATTTATTTGCGCCTGAATGTTCAATTCGATATATCATCACCGTGCAAGCCCTGCGTGAAGGTTGGGATTGTTCCTTTGCTTACATTCTTTGCACCGTTGCTGAACAAGTCGGCGCAACGGCTGTTGAACAAATCCTGGGTCGCATACTGCGTCAACCCAACGCACAAGCCAAGAAGCATCCTGAACTCAATCATGCTTATGCCTTTGCCACGTCTCTCCACTTTGCGCAAACCGCCAATACTCTCGCTGATGCCCTCATTCAAAACGGTTTCGAGAAACAAGAGGTACGCGGTCTGATACAAGTTGCCCAACAACAGCAATTAATCGATTCGGGTTATTGGTTTGGCGGGAATGAAGCGGAGGCAACTGAAGCGCCTAAGACTGAGAAAATTGTTACCCCATCACTTCAATCTACACCATTCTCGATCCCGAAGTTAGCCGTGAACATGGGCGACTTCCTTGAACAATTCGATGATAGCTTCTTCGATGAAACATCGCTCGACTTAGCCAAACAAGACCCCTATCTCTCCGAGGAAGACTTTCCCAAAGATGCTCCTACGGGAATCAGCGTTGAACTGGATATTGACGCGCAAGGCAAAATCTCTTCAAACTTTATTACCGACTTGCACGCGCAAACCTACCTGCTTGCATCTGACCAGAAAGTAACAAAAGAAACACTTGCCAAATGGCTCGATGAAAATATTTCACACAAGGATGTTCCACAAGAGGAGTCTCATGTCTTCTTTCTTGGGTTGGTCGAACGCCTGCTCGAAAAGCGCCGCTGGACGCTCGGCGAATTATGGCGCGAGAAATATCGCCTCAAAGAAGCCGCCCGCAAAAAAGTGGATGGTATTCGTAAATCTGTAAAATCCGATGTCTTTGCGAGAACCTTATTTTCTACAACAGAATATGAGTTGGTCGCCACGCCCGATTTATGTTTTACGTTTGACCCCGAAGAGTATCCCTACCCTCCCAACTCCCTGTTTGTAGGGCGGCACAAATTCAAGAAGCACTACTACAAAGTCATCGGCGACATGAAAGCCGAAGGCGAAGAATTCCAGTGCGCCCAACTGCTCGATAACCATCCCAAAGTCAAACGCTGGGTTCGTAATCTCGAAGGTCGTCCGCAACACTCTTTTTGGCTTCAAACCTCCACTGACCGCTTCTATCCCGATTTTGTTTGTGAGTTAGTAGATGGTCGTTATCTCGTCGTCGAATACAAGGGCTTTGACCGCTGGAGCGACGACGACTCCAAAGAAAAGCGCGCCATCGGTCAAGTGTGGGAAGATAAGAGCGACGATCAATGTTTGTTCGTCATGCCCAAGGGCCCTGATTGGAACGCGATTTTGGCGCAGTTGGCGTAAGCTAAACAAGGAGTGGAATCAAATGGCAAATCAAGAACAGAAACACAAATAAAAAGGTGACAGTCATCACGATTGACTGTGACCTTTTCTCATTCACTTTGACTGCGGAGACTTTATCTACTGGGCATATTGTGCAAACACTTCTTCAAATTGTTGCTCTGATGTATATCCTACCCACTTCTGCAAAAGATTCCCGTTTGCATCGAGCAGGTAAACTTCGGGCTGGTAACGAAAGCCGAGCTCTTGTTGAAAGTCAAAGGTGCGGGGATCGTCAGCATCCAAAAACGAAAACTTGATCTTGCCGAAATATTTTGCTTCGAGCCCATGAACCATGGGCGCCATGGCGCGGCAGGTCGCTCAGGTGAAGCGGAAGAATTCAACGAATTGGATTTGACCCGAAGCAAGGCTGACCGTTGTTGGGTCGGTGGCTTCGAGGTTAGGTCCGCGTGAGGTGGCGATGGGCAACGCTGTAGGCGCGAGGGCTTCGGTAGGGACAGCCTCGAGAGTCGGCGAGGGAAAATCAACCAAAGGAGTCGCGCTCGGTTCAACCGCGATAGCCGCGTCAGGCTGCGCGGGGGCAACGGGAGCCGCTGGGGCGCAGGCATAAGTCAATAAAATGGCGAGCAGGCTGAGGCCTGTCCTGAGCGTAGTCGAAGGGGTAAGAGGCAGGCGGGTTTTCATCGTCATATCCTTTTGAAAAATTATAACAGGGAATCCTTACGGAAAGATTAACAGCTTTTGCGAGTGCGTCGTACCAGAAGGGTGGATGAGTCTCATAAATCAGCCAAATCTAGTCGTTGAAATCTCCCCGTCGAATAAGGTGCGACGCACCCTCGCGGGCGAATGGTTTTTGTCACTTTGACTGTAATAAAATCCTACGCTATACTGTGTTTAGTTCATTAGTTACATAGTTCGGTAGTTGCATGGTTGCTGCTCAACTGCCAAACTACAAAACTTTCAAAACTATTCAACTAATAGGAGGCAGAATGGCAGGTTTCAAACTCACGTACTCCACGATGTTCAGCCCCCCCGAGGAACTTCACGCGGGCTTCGATAAGGCGGTTGTGAAACTCAAGGAAAATCTCGGCAGGGAATACGGGATGATCATTGACGGCAAGGATGTGTTTGCGGACGAAAAGTTCGAAGATCATTCGCCCGTAAACACGGACTGGATGCTGGCTCGTATGCAAAAGGGCAACGCCGCGCACGCAAACATGGCGATTGCCGCGGCGCGTAAGGCTTTCCCCGGCTGGAGCCGAACGCCCTGGCAGGAACGCGTCCGCCTGGTACGCAAGGCCTGCGCGCTCATCGAACAGCGCATCTTCGAACTCGGCGCGGCAATGGCGCTTGAGGTCGGCAAGAACCGCATGGAGTCGCTCGGCGACGTGCAGGAAACCGCCGACCTGATGTATTACTCCGCGCAAATGATGGAGGAGAACAAGGGTTTCATCAAGCCGATGGGCAAGGACCCGCTCGTTGGGTTTGACTCAACCAACGTTTCTGTGTTACGCCCCTATGGCGTCTGGCTGATCATCAGCCCATTCAACTTCCCATTTGCGTTGACGGGCGGACCGACCGGCGCGGCGCTCGTCGCTGGAAACACAGTCGTCATCAAGCCCGCCTCTGATACGGCGTGGATCGTCCGACTCTACGCTGAATGTTTGCGCGACGCGGGCATTCCAGACGGAGTCTTCAACTTCGTGACCGGTCCCGGCTCCACGCTTGGACAGGCGCTCGTGGACAGCCGCGAAGTGGACGGCGCGACCTTCACCGGCTCCTTCGACGTAGGCATGAAAATGTATCGCGACTTTGCCAATCGCAACTACGTCCGTCCCATCGTTCTCGAACTCGGCGGAAAGAATCCCGCCATCGTTTCGCGCAATGCCAATCTCGAAGACGCGGCGACAGGCATTTATCGTTCCGCGTTTGGCTTGCAGGGACAGAAGTGTTCCGCGGGTTCGCGCGTGATCGTCGAAGAGCCTGTTTACGATGAACTGGTTTCGCGGCTCAAAGAAATTACCGATAAACTCGTGATTGGCGACCCGACCGAGCGCAACACCTATCTTGGTCCCGTCATCAATCAAAACTCCTATAACGACTTCAAGAACTTCACCGAGGAGATCAATCAGGCTGGCGGCAATTTTCTTACTGGTGGTCACGTGAAGACAGGCGGCATATACGATAAAGGCTACTTCTGCGAGCCGACCTTCGTCACTGATCTGCCCTTCGAGCATCGCTTGTGGCAGCATGAAATGTTCCTGCCCATCAGCACAATCGGTAAAGTGAGCAATCTGGATGAAGCCATGCAGATCGCCAACAATGTGAACTACGGTCTCACCGCAGGCTTCTATGGTTCGCTTGCCGAAACCGATTGGTTCTTCGACAACATCGAAGCGGGCGTCACGTATGCCAACCGTCCGCAAGGCGCGACGACCGGCGCGTGGCCCGGCTTTCAACCCTTCGGCGGATGGAAAGGCTCCGGCGCGAGTGGCAAGAACGGCGGCGGGTATTATTACGTACAACTCTATATGCACGAACAGATACGCACACTCGTCAAACATGCCGCGCTGAAATCCAACGGCAAAGCGATGGTGAAAAGGGCCGCCAAAAAAGCAGCGCCAAAGAAGAAGATCATGAAAATGGCGATGAAGAAATCTGTGAAGAAAGCGGCGAAGAAATCCTCCTCGAAGAGGAAAACGGCTCGTCGTAAATAACTTACCCTCACCTCAACCCCTCTCCCTGAATGGGAGAGGGGCATTAATCATATGCCCTGGGATCCAAAACAATATCAAAAGTTTCAAGCCGAGCGTTCTGCGCCCTTCTTTGATTTGCTTGCTCTGGTGGAAGCGCGCCCAAACCTCAAAGTCGTTGATCTCGGATGCGGGACTGGTGAATTGACGCGTCAACTCGCCGACTCTCTCCCAAATAGCAAAGTGACGGGAGTCGATTCGTCCCCTCAAATGCTGGACAAAGCCGCGTCTCTCTCTCGCCCTGGCTTGGTCTTTGAACAAGGAGATCAATCCCAACTGAGAGGTGAATGGGACCTCATCTTCAGCAACGCCGCGTTGCAGTGGAGCGAAAATCATTCAGAGTTGATTCCGCATCTTTATCGGCGGCTGGCGCCGGGCGGACAGATCGCCGCGCAAGTGCCGTCGAATCATAATCACATCTCGCACCAAATCTACCGCGAGACTGCTAGCGAAGAGATATTCAAATTTATACTGAACGGCTTTCAACGCTATACGCCAGTGCTTACCATAGACGATTACGCGCGCGTTTTGTTTCGATGCGGGGCGGAAAATATCGTGGTCTTCGAAAAAGTATACGCTCATGTTCTGGAAAACTCGGATGCGGTGGTGGAATGGATTTCAGGCACCGCGCTGGTTCCCTACTTTGAGCGATTGGGCAATCATAAGGATGAGTTTGTCGAATCAATCCGCGGGAAGATGCGCGCGGCGATGCCTGACAGCCCCGTCTTCTACCCATTCCGCAGGACGTTTTTTTCGGCAAGGAAACCTCAACAATAGAATGTCATGCTGAGGAGCGCAGCGACGAAGCATCTCAGTTGTACCAGAGAGCGTTCACTCCGTTCAGGGTGACATAATTCAAACTATGGGCGCGCCTCAACAATACGACCCCAAGGAATTCATATATCGTGTGGGGACATACTTTCTCCTGGTGGGGATTGGTCTGCTCGTATTCTTTGTGTTGTCTGAGGCTGCAAAAGCCCCGACATTCAGTTACTTCTGCTGGGGGACAATCGTTCTCACCGTAGGGTTTATCTTTCGCGCACGCTACAAAAGGGCAGCCGGCCCAGCCAGCGGACGGTTCAGCATCCTGCAAAAATTAAAACCGAAACCAAAGCCTAAAAAAGAAGAGAAGAAAAAATGACCAAGTTGACTTCGCTTTCAGAAGCCATTGCCAGATACGTACAGGATGGCGATACGATTTACGCGGCGGGGTTCACGCACCTCATTCCATTTGCGGCGGGACATGAGATCATTCGGCAGGGCAAAAAGAATCTGACACTTGCCCGCGCTACGCCTGACCTGATCTACGATCAACTGGTCGCGGCGGGATGCGCGAAGAAGGTGATTTTCTCTTACATAGGAAATCCCGGTGTCGGCTCGCTTCGTATTGTGCGCTTTGCGCTGGAACAAGGCAAACTCGATTGGGAGGAATATTCCCATTTCGGCATGATCACGCGATTGCAAGCGGGCGCATCGGGTCTGCCGTTCCTTCCTATGAAGCAAACCGGCGCAACGGATTTGGAGAAAGCAAATCCCAACATCAAACGCATCTCTGATCCGTACGGCGGCAAGGATGTGATTGTTGTGCCTGCGTTGAATCCGGATGTGGCGATTGTTCACGTCCAGCGCGCGGATGCAGATGGCAACGCGCACTTGTGGGGAATCATCGGCGAGCAAAAGGAAGCCGCGTTCGCCGCGCAGAAAGTCATTCTCACCACCGAAGAGATCGTGGATGAATCGGTCATTCGCTCCGACCCGAACCGCACGATGATTCCGGGTATCGTGGTCAGCGCGGTGTGTCATGTCCCGTTTGCCTGTCATCCGAGCTACGCGCAAGGCTATTATGACCGCGACAATGAGTTCTATCTCGCGTGGGATAAGATTAGCGAGTCGGCAGACAGCGTAAAACAATATCTTGATGAATGGGTGTATGGCGTGAAAGATCGCGCAGAATATTGGAAAAAGTTGGGAATAGAAACACATAAGCGATTATGGATTGAAGCACAGTATAGCGAAAGAATAAATTACGGAAGATATTAATCCACTAATCTTCGCTAATCTGCACTAATCTTTTTTGAAGGTAGTGTTTATTTCGAGACCAAAGGAGACTGTTATGGCAGAGTTACTTTATAAAGATGAAGTTTATGCAATCATCGGCGCCGCGATGGATGTTTACAATCATTTGGGTCCGGGTTTTGGTGAGGCAATATATCAGGACGCCATGGAGATTGAAGTCGAGATTCGCAAAATCCCAAACAACCCGCAACAGGATATTTTCATCCTTTACAAAGGACAAAAGCTAAAAAGTTTCTTTACACCTGACCTAATCTGTTATGAAAAGATTGTTGTCGAATTCAAAGCCCTTGATCGATTAACATCACGCGAAGAATCGCAACTTCTCAATTATCTCAAAGCGACAGGGATGCCCGTTGGCTTGCTTATCAATTTTGGAGCAGAAAAAGATCTGGAGTGGAAACGAATGATTTTAACTCCCCGAAGACCTGCTCAAGTTCCTAAAGTCCTCACTCCTTCACGGTCGCCGCGCATCAATGACCCAAAACTAATTAGCGAAGATTAGCGTAGATTAGCGGATGGAATCTTTTGATTTTGGCGGACTAGGTCAGCCATTACATTTTCTGCACGCCAACGGCTACCCACCGGATTGCTACAAGCCGCTGCTTGATCTTTTACAGACAAAGTATCATGTTTTCGGAATGTTACTGCGCGCATTGTGGGAAGATTCAAAGCCGGAAGAGATCAATGATTGGCACATTTTTTCGGATGATCTGCTTAACTTCCTTCTGGACAATAAATCTGAACCCATTATCGGCGTTGGACACTCCATCGGCGCGACCGTCACGCTACGCGCCGCGTTGCGCGATCCAGGTAAATTTCGCGCGCTGGTGTTGATCGAGCCTGTGCTCTTCCCATCACCGCGAATGATCTCCTGGAACTTCGTCCGCGCCATTGGGCTGGGCAACAAACTTCATCCTTTGATTTCCGCGGCGCTGAGGCGACGGCGAACTTTTGATGATCTCGACACTGTCTATCGCGGATATAGAAACCGTCAAGTGTTTCGCTATATGAACAACGAGAATTTACGAGCCTACATTGAAGGGATAACAAAACCATCTGCAAGCGGAGGCTATGAGTTGGTCTTCTCGCCTGAATGGGAGGCGCGCATTTATTATACGGGCTTGCGCGACTTTGACATTTGGCGCGGCCTGCCAAAACTCGAAGTTCCGACTCTCTTCATCCGCGGAGCCGAAACAGATACATTCCGGGAGGAAGCGGCAGACCTCGTGAAACGGAAACAACCCAAAGCGCAGGTTGAAACGTTATCCAAATCCGCGCATCTTCTTCCGCTTGAACGTCCGAAGGAAGTGTCTGATATTATGCAATCCTTTTTAAAAACTTTGGAGTCCGACAGCTCGCTGTCGAAAGATCTGGGAGCAAGCGCTCAAACCCGAGAATCATAAGGAGCCTCCATGACTGAATATTCCTCCGCTGAATTAATGATCATCAACGCCGCGCGCCTGTTGCGTGATGACGATACCGTGTTCGTTGGAGTCGGCCAGCCTAATCTCGCGTGTAATCTCGCGAAGCGAACACACGCGCCAAACCTGGTAATGATTTATGAAGCGGGCGTGATCGGCGCGGAGCCGGCGCGACTTCCGCTCTCCATTGGTGACCCCACATTGGTGAGCGGATCGTTATCGGTGGTGAGCATGTACGATATCTTCGCGAACTATCTCCAGCGCGGCAATGTGGATGTGGGTTTCATGGGCGGCGCGCAGATTGATAAATATGGCAACATCAACGCAACCGTGATCGGCGGATACGATCATCCCAAAGTGAGACTGCCCGGCTCAGGCGGATCGCAGGAGATCGCTGCATGGGCAAACCGTTGCTACATCATGACTCCGCATCAAAAACGTCGCTTCCCGGAGAAGGTTGAATTTATGACTTCGGCTGGATTCATCGGCGGCAATGGCGACCGCGAAAAGGCTGGCTTGCGCGGCGGCGGGATGCTCGCTGTCGTCACCGACATTGGGATGATGGAACCTGATGAAACCGGCGAGATGATTCTCACCGCGTTGCATCCTCGAAAAACATTAGAACAAGCCAAAGAAAACACAGGCTGGGATCTAAAAGTTGCTCCTCAGTTGCGAACGACAGAACTTGTTACCCAAAACGAATTGAGGATCTTGCGCGAAGAACTCGACCCAACAGGGATTTATCTCAAAGGCAGCGGTTAAGTTGAAACGATTTCCTGCCCGTGTATCTTTCCTCTCGTGGACGAGTATAATCATCATCGCATTTCCTCTCTCGACAATATCGCCTCCAACACGCCTCCTCCAATAGCCAATGCTTTATCCGATGCAAGATAACACGCGTTCGGATCATTGCGCGCATCCACATCTCCGATCTTCATTCCTTTTGTCACCCGCAAACCATCTCGGATAATCCCGCGCAACATTCCTGCAAACGGACTGATAATCTTTAGGTCACTCTGAGCGTAGCGAAGAGTCTCGCTTAGGTTGCCAGAGATTCTTCGGTCGCTCCGCTCTCTCAGAATGACGTCAGGTTGAATCTCTGCAATCAGTTCCCCCTCCTTGCAATGCTCGCCGATTTGTTTCAAGCCAGTCACAACCCCATCGCTCGACGCGCGCAGGACGCGGCGTGGGTCGCCTTCGGGTTCGCCCGTGTCAGGTTGAGACGTTCCAGTCCAGTAGACGCGCCCCAGGGTGTGACTGCGGCGGGTTTCGATCACAGCGTGGCAATCGCGTCCGGCGTGGAATCCAGGTCCGAGTCCGATGTGAAGCGGGACAGGTATTGGAAGAGGGTCGGGTGGAGTCTTGGTGAGTCGCGCGTCTACTACAACGGAGAATTGGATATTGGTGAGGATATCCGCGTTGGGATCAACAATGATTGGAATTTCATCCGTATCTAACGAAGCCAACAGTTGATCCCGTTCAAGGAGCCGCGCGGTCACCCCTTCGACGGTGTGATGCCCCTCATAGACCGCTTCCGAAAACGAGACTGTGCGACGGACTGCCAGCGGTTGCGCGAGTTCGGTGATGATGATTTTGATTCCCGCGCGATGCAATCGCAATGTGACGCCTGTTGCGAGATCGCCTCCGCCACGCACAAGGACAAGAGCCTTTTTATCTTTGGACATGAGAGGGTTGCGTTGATGCAAGTTGTTCCGGAGATTCCTGCGCTCGGATATTTTGTTCCTGGAGCAGGTGACTGAACGAATAGAGCAGGAGATAAACGAACAGGAAGAAGAATGTGTAAAGAAGAGTGAATGCCGCGAGGCGCATACTTGGGTCAATGACAATGCCGAGAATTTCCATGGCGGTCTCGGCAGGGTCTTGCAAAATATCCCACGAGTTAAGGCGGACGAAGCGGCCGATGTAAATCCCAAAGCTGCTCATACCAGAAATAACGAACACAAAGATCCAGCCTGCCGCGCGGCTGAACGTGCGATAGACGATATCCTGCATGAGATAGAGCGAGATCACGCCGAG
>CAZIYY010000165.1:0-10465 GCA_964543585.1 uncultured Anaerolinea sp.
CCTTCGACACGCTCAGGACGGCGCCGTTATCGAGCAAGGCGTGCGCGGTCACAGAGACAGGAGCCGCGCCGACGAGGAAGGTGATGAAGTCAATGAAATGACAGGCTTCACCGATGATGCGTCCGCCTCCGATATTGGCGTCTTGTATCCAGTGGTTGAGGGGAATTGCACCTGCATTGATGCGGTAGTGAATGTATTTTGGTTCATGGAGATTAGAGATTAGAGAATTGAGAGATTGGGCAAGAGGGGCAAAGCGGCGGTTGAAACCAGTGAGTAGTAAACAGTTTTCAGTTTTCATTAACTGCTTACTGATGACTGATAACTGACTACCATTTATGGCTAGAGGTTTTTCGACGAAAACGTGTTTGCCCGCTTTCAATGCTTTGATAACAAGTTCCGCATGGGAGTCGTGGCGCGTGAGGATGGCAACGGTGTTGATGTTGGGGTCGTTGATGATTTCGTCCTCTGAAGAAGCGGCATACTTGAAACCGAATTTTTTGCCGGAGTGTTGCGCGTGAAGCCCGCCGGAGGAGGCGATGCCGATCAGTTCGATTTCACCTGCTTTCTTGATGGCGGGAAGAAGGATGGCATTCGCAAAGTTGCCCGCGCCGAGGACACCTAGACTGACGATTGACGATTGACGATTGACGATTGCAGGAAAGGTGATTTTTCTTTCCTCTTTCCTCTTTCCTTCAGGATATGTGAGCAACACACCAAGAAAGTTTTCTTTCTTCTTCCCTGTAATGACTTCGTATGCTTGTGTCGCTTTTTCAATGGGAAAGCGATGGGTAATGAGAGGTTGAACTTTTAATTTTCCTTTTGATATTAAGTCCACAACAGATTCGAAGTTGCGACCCTCCGTCCAGCGGATATAGCCTAACGGATAATCATTTCCTTCCTCTTCGTATGAAGCATCATAACGACCAGGTCCGTATGAACGCGAGTTGATAAATGAAATTTCCTTTTCGTAGTAGATTTTTCTTGGGATGGTTAATCCCACTGCACCGGTCGCAACAACGCGGGCGCGGTCGCGGGCGATGATGCCTGCGAGTTCAACGGGATCATTGGATGAAGTGTCGGCGCAGATGAGGATAATGTCGAAGCCGCGGTTGGCAGTGAACGCGGCAGATGAGTCAACGGCTTGATCGCGGCGAACAGATTGAAGTCCAAGGGAGGAGGCGAGGGCAATCCGTTTGGGGTCGAGGTCAATACCCAGTACATTGCATCCCGCGGCAGATGCAATTTGAATCGTCAATAATCCCAATAAACCCAAACCAATGACCGCGACAGTCTCGCCAATTTGCGGTTCAGCCAAACGAAATCCATGCAGTGCAATTGCTCCCAGCGTTGTGAACGCGGCAGATTCAAAGTCAACATTTTTTGGAAGCGGCGTGAGTAAATTTCGCGGCACAACAGTGTATTCTGCATGGACTGCGTATCCTGCACCCGCGCACGTCACACGTTGACCGACGCGAAAACCATGCATGTTTTTTCCGAGCGCAACAATCGTGCCAGCGGATGAATACCCCAATGCCATCGGCTGATCGAGACGATTGAAAGCGGATTGCGCGGTATTGAGCAAGCCTTCGCGCCGCGCCTTCTCGATGACCTGCTTGACGAGATCGGGACGCGCGCGCGCCTTGCCGATAAGACTCTTCCCGGCAAATTCGACAACCATGCGCTCGGTTCCGGCAGAGACCAAACTTGCCTCTGTTTTGACAAGAGCCTGCCCTGCGCGTGGGGTCGGGATGGGAACCTCCTCAACTGTGGATCTTCCGTTTTTGACGTTTTGCAATAATTGTCTCATTTCGATACTTCGACACCTTCGGTCAGCGCAAGTTTTGGATTTTCTAATGCGATTGCCATGCAATTTTCGATCGGATAAAAGTATACCCCAAGTATGAATGATATAATTTGAGGGCATTCATTACGAAGTAGGAGAAATTTCGTGCCTGATTTACGTGTTCAAAAATTCGCAAAAGTTTTGGTGGAACATTCCGCGCGCGTTGCGCCAGGCGACCGTGTTTTGATCGAGGCAACGACCGCCGCCGAGCCATTGGTGCGCGAGTTATACATTCAAATTCTGGAAAAGGGAGGGCATCCTCATCCGATGGTTTCCTTTCCCGGCATGGTCCCATTTATTCAGGATGATCTATACCTGACCTACGCCGCAGATTTGCAACTCGATTTTGTCCCCACTTTTTATAAGATCGCCTACGACCAGTTCGAAAGCCGCATCCGCATTCATTCCGCGACCAATACGCGCGCAACTACCAGCATAGACCCCGCCAAATCCCAGCGACGCGGCAGGGCAACCAGCACGATCACCGAATCGCAAATGCGGCGCGGCGCGGAGGGCGCCTTCAAATGGGTCACCACCCTCTACCCCACCGACGCGTACGCGCAGGATGCGGGCATGAGTTTGCAGGAATACGAAGATTTCGTCTTCAATGCTGTTCATGCGCACGAGGATGATCCCATTGCTTATTGGAACAGTACGGCGGCAGGTCAACAAAAAGCAATTGACTTCCTTGCACGCAAGAGTCAGATCGTGATGCATGGACCAAACGTGGACTTAACCCTGTCCATAAAGGGTCGCAAGTTCATGAATTCCACGGGCGTCTATAACATGCCCGACGGCGAGATTTATACTGGACCCGTCGAAGATTCGCTCAATGGCTGGGTGAAGTTCACGTATCCTGCGATCTACCAAGGCGTGGCCGTCGAAGGCGCGGAACTCACTTTCAACCGCGGACGTGTCGAACGCGCGCAGGCTGAAAAGAATCAGGACTACCTGGTCAAGATGCTGGAATCAGACGAAGGCGCGCGTCACGTTGGTGAATATGCCATCGGCACTAATTTTGACATCAACAAATTCACTGGCAACATCCTCTTCGATGAAAAAATCGGCGGCACATTCCACATGGCGCTCGGTGCGGGATACCCGGAAACTGGGTCGCACAACAAATCTGCCATCCATTGGGATATGATCTGCGATTTGCGAAACGATTCCGAAATCCTTGTGGACGGTGAGTTGTTCTATAAGAATGGGCAGTTTGTGTTTGGGGGAGGAGTGGTCACGTAGACAGGTGTACCTGTATTCATCCACTAATAAAGCCCCACTGAGCTATCAACCCTGCGCGCGTATTCATCAATCCCGCCGCGCACGCTGAACACGTTTTTCCAGCCTTGTTGCGCCAGCCATGCTGTGACCTGCCCGCTACGGTTACCGTGATGACACATTATATAAATGACCGCGTCCTGATCCTTTGCGGATTCCGATAAAGCATTCAGACCATCATTTGCCAGGCGGCTCATCGGTGTGACCTCCAGCCTGCTGTCCGTTATCTTGGCGAGATCCAACTCCATGGGTTCGCGCACGTCGAGCAGAATGAACTGGTCTTGAGAGTTTAATTTCTGGGAAAGTTCGTCAATGGTAATTTCGGGGATCATGTTCAACCTCGCATGGGGGCGGCGCTTCGACTACGGGTCAGCGCGAATTATTTCAACGCCTTCGTATACAACTTCTCAACGTATTCCTTGACCATTCTGCGCGTGGAGAATTGCGGGATGTTTGTTCTCATTGAGTCTTTCATGCGCGTGATCCACTCGTGGGAAATTTCCTGTTGGTCGCGCTTATAAAATAGGGGAATGATCTCATGCTCAAGCGTATGATACAAACTTTCCGCATCTTTCGCGTCCTGCGCGTCACTGGACTCATGTTCCTTATCCTCACCAATCGCCCAGCCATTCTGACCGTTGTATGCTTCGCGCCACCAGCCATCCAGCACCGAGAAGTTCAACGCGCCGTTGAGCGCGGCTTTCATCCCTGAGGTGCCGCTCGCTTCCAATGGACGGCGCGGGGTGTTCATCCACACGTCCACGCCCTGGACGAGATAACGTGCGAGATTCATTTCGTAATCTTCAAGGAAGACAATTCGTCCGCCTGTTTCCGCGCGCTTGACCTGTTGATAGACTTGTTGGATCAACTGTTTGCCGGGTCCATCCGCAGGGTGCGCCTTGCCCGCGAAGATAACCTGCACGGGCATGTTCGGACGATTGATGATGTTGAGCAATCGTTCAATATCAGACAAAACAAGGCTTGCGCGCTTATAGGTCGCGAAGCGGCGCGCGAATCCAATCGTCAACGCGTAGGGATTGATCAACAACCCCGAAGACACAACCTGCACAGGATGAAACCCGCCATGTGTCCAACGCTCACGGACGCGCTCGCGCAGGTAAAAAGCCAGTTTGCGCTTAAGGTGCTGGTGCACCGCCCACAATTCGAAGTCGGGAATCTCATCAATCTTGGACCACAGATCAGGTTCATCGAGATGCTCAAGCCAGTTTTTGCCGAGGTAATCGCTGAACAAATTGGACAATCGGCGCGCCATCCAATTGGAAACATGCACGCCGTTCGTCACGTGTGTAATCGGGACATGCTCCTCATCGCCATCGGGCCACAGGAAGTGCCACATCTTGCGCGAAACATGCCCGTGCAGTTCGGAGACGGCGTTGCGGCCCTTTGAGTTTCGCAGTGCGAGGACGCCCATGCTGAACATATCACCCTGCGGCATGTGATGCCGCGCAATCTCAAAAAACTGATCACGCGTCAGTTTGATCTGGGGCAAATATGCTGCGAGATATTTTTCGATCAGCCAGAGCGGGAACTCATCATTCCCTGCCGCGACAGGCGTATGCGTGGTGAAGACATTTTGCGCGCGAGTCTTTTCGATGGCTTGTTCAAAGGTATTTCTACCAGCAACCAATTCACGCGCGCGCTCAAGGGTCAGAAACGCGGCGTGACCTTCGTTCATATGCCAGACAGATGGGTTGAATCCAAGCGCGCGCAAGGCGCGCACTCCTCCTACGCCGAGTAAAAGTTCCTGCATGATGCGGCGGTCGAGGTCAGACCAATACAGACGCGCGGTCAAATGTTTATCGGAATCAGTATTCGGGTCCAGATCGGAATCGAGCAGATAAAGGGCGACGCGTCCAACGCGGATTTCCCATAATCCAAGAGTCACAGTTCGATCAGGGAATTCTACTTCCACAGTTATTCGATTGCCACTCTCATCCAGGACAGGGAGCGCAGGCAGGCTGCTGAAATCCAGCATATTATTCAAGGCTTCCTGCCAGCCATCTTCACTTATACGTTGCGAAAAATATCCCTGCGCGTACATGAAGCCAACGCCCATCAAGGGCAGGCCGAGATCGCTCGCCTCCTTCAAATGATCGCCCGCCAGCACGCCGAGACCACCCGAATAAATGGGAAGCGTTTCATGCAAGCCGAACTCCATTGAGAAATACGCTATAGGCTTGCCATTCAATTCAGGATGAGCCCGACTCGTCCATGTATCTGTTTGATTGATATACAAATCAAAATCAGCAAACACGCGATCAAGGTGCGCGAGATATTCCTTGTCTTTCGCGGCTTGATTCAAACGCGGGCGACCAATCTCGCGCAGGAGTCGAATCGGGTTGTGATGCAGTCGCTCCCACAAATCATAATCAAGGCGGCCAAAAAGCCGCACAGCTTCGGGTTGCCAGGTCCACCACAAGTTGTAAGCCAGTTCGCCGAGGCGGGCGAGGCGTTTGGGCAAATCAAAACCATCAGGTAATGTTGTGCGGAATGTAATCATAATGCAGGAATCTTACCAGCAAATCAGGATTCAGGAATTGCGGATTGATGACGCGAAATATTACCCATCCCCACTACACTGATAACAATGATTAAAGGCATCAGCGGAACCAGATAACGCAACTGGCTATCCACTGCCATATAACTCAATATAAAAAGTGGAACTCCAGCGGCGAGAAGGCGCAAGAGCCAATTCCCTTTCCACAAAACAACGAGAAACGAGACCAGCAAAATGGCTTGCTGAACCACAACGAGATAATCGAGAAGCATCATGCTCTTTCCGTACTGATCAAGCACACCGACGTTGAACCATAACGGGATAAAGCGATATAGAACGAGTTCCATATACTCGCCAAAGTGCGCGCGAATTAACTTTAACGCCTCCCGGCGAAAGATGCGATCCACTTCCGCTTCGTTGATAGGTGTACGTAGTTGAGGCACGCGTTCGACAAGCGCCGTGATTTCACGCGTCGCTTCGTCAGAGCCGACGTAGTGAGGAAGGACCTCTGTCACAACCATCGCGTTATGCCTGTATAGGTTATATCCAATCAGGGTTGTCCCAAAGATTGGTTGATCGAACACGATTTGATTCCGAATCACCCAGGGAGAAATGGTCAGCGCAAGCATAACAAACGCTATCAGCAACTCTTTCAGACCGTCCGTCATCAGTGGCTTTTTGAACAACCAACTGCAGCCGCAAATACCCAGCAGAGTCAATGCGACCAGCAAAGTAGAAGAACGCGAAAGGACAGCCATGCCAAAAAGAACTCCAAAGCCGATCCAATCCCTGAGCCCGCCGAATTTGATCGCCCGCGTGAATATCAGCGCCCCGAAAATAACAAAAGCGCCTGCAAGCAGATCGCCATTAAGGTGCGCTTCGACGCGCAGGGTTGGAAGATACACCGCCCACACCAAGGCGGCGATCAGCCCTAAGGCTCGTCCGCCAAGTTCCTGGCCCAACAGAAACATGCCCCACAGGATAAACAAATCAAAAACAAGTTGCAGTAATTGCAGGGCGAAACTTGAATCCGCTGTCAATTCACTCACCACTGCATAAGCCAGAACCGGCAGAGGTTCGCGCATGGCTGTTACCTGATTCGTCAGCATACAGTTCGGCACATAACTTTCATCGCAGGCTTTAAAACCCCTGCCATTTTCCACGCTGTGAATGATCTTCCACCAGGTAATATTCCCGCCGTCATGAATATCCAGCGGTCGCGCCGCGATCACAGCCACGTCAAGCAGGATCGCGCAAGCTGTTAATAATCCCAAAACAAATAAGTATCGGCTACTCAAAAAATCCACAAACTGTTTCCTCTTCATCATAAAGAACATCATATCAAATTTCTCGGATTCTCTCATTTGCATTTTGCGAATCGAAATTCGATTACAATGGACAAATGACAACCGTCCAACTCTTCATCACCTGTCTCGTCGATTCGTTCTACCCTCAAACTGGTGAGGCAATCGTGGACATTCTGCGCCGCCTCGGCGTGGATGTGGACTTTGCCCCGGACCAAACTTGTTGCGGACAGCCTCCCTTCAATGCAGGTTTGCGCGCGGAGGCGCGCCCGATTGTTGAACATACGATCGGCGTGTTTGAAAAAACAACAGGCGATATCGTGATCCCCTCGGGTTCCTGCGCGCACATGCTCAAACATGGCTACCCTGAACTCTTCGCCGATGATCCCGACTGGCTTCCACGCGCACAGGCATTAGGGAATCGTGTCTACGAATTCACAGAATATCTTGTGGATAAACTTGGCGTCACAGATCTCGGCGCAACCTGGAACGGGACACTCACCTATCATCCATCCTGTCACGCCCTGCGCGGTATGAACATTGATAAACAGCCGCGCGCCTTACTGGCAAACGTCAAAGGCGCGACCATTGTTGAGTTGCCGGAGGCAGAATCATGCTGTGGCTTCGGCGGGATTTTCTCGGTGGAGCACCCCGAACTCTCCGCAGAATGGTTGAAGAGAAAAATCTCCAATTTAGAGAAGACCGAATCGCCAACGATGGTTGTCACTGAATCAGGGTGTCTTATGCATATTGCAGGCGGACTTCATAGGCAGAAGAAGAAGCAAAGAGTTACGCACATTGCGGAAATATTGAATCATCGTTCAACTTGAAGAGGAAGTTATGTTCTCAAAATCAGCGCAATACTATGATGAGATTTATTCTTCCCTCGGAAAAAACTATTCCAAGGAAGCTGAGAAAACATATAAGATTATTCAAAAGCACAATCGCTCAAAAGGCAAACGGCTTCTTGATGTGGCGTGTGGAACCGGCGCCCATGCAGGACCGCTCAGCAGGCATTACAAAGTTGAGGGCCTGGACCTTGACTCGAAGATGTTATCAATCGCCCGCAAAAAGCATCCGAAACTCCGATTCCATCAGGGCGATATGGTAAGTTTAGATCTGCACAGTCAATTTAACGTTATCGTCTGCCTTTTTAGTTCCATTGGCTATGTCAAAACAAAATCCCGGCTTCAAAAAGCGATCAAGAGTATGAGCCATCATCTCCTTCCCGGCGGGGTTCTCCTGGTGGAACCATGGTTTTCCTCAAAACAATGGAATGTGGGACACAACCATATGGTCACCGTAAATCGACCCAAGTTGAAGATAACTCGCATAAGTCGAAGCTTACGCAGAGGCAATGTCTCCATCCTTGAGTTTCATTACTTGTTTGGCACGCCAAAAGGAATCGAACACTTTACTGAAATTCATGAATTAGGTTTGTTCACTCACAAGGAATATTTGGATGCGTTCAAAGCCGCAGGATTGAATGTTATTCATGATGCCAAAGGCTTGGGTGGACGCGGACTGTATATTGGCAGGAGACCAATAAAACAATGAGCGCAACGGACTTTAGAGCACGCATCCGTAAGGCAATCGCAAATCCTTCGCTTCAAGTTGCCCTCGACGCCAACGCCGAACGCCGCGTGAAGGGACGCGTCAACGCGCTTGAAACGCTTCCCAATTGGCGCGGCAGGCGGCAACAAGCGCATTCCATCCGTGCGGACGTAATCGAACATCTCGATAAATATCTCGATCAATTTGTTGCCAACGCGCAGGCGAACGACATCATTATCCATCGTGCAAAAGACGCTGAAGAGGCGATAAAAATTGTTTTGGAAATCGTAAAAGACTCACCACAAAGCAGAAAAGAAGAAGCCTTAGTGCCCCTTAGTGCCCTTCGTGGTAAAGAAATATTGGTTGCCAAATCCAAATCCATGGTCTCGGAAGAGATCGAACTTAATCACGCGCTCGAAACGGAAGGCATCAAAGTCGTTGAAACCGACCTCGGCGAATATATCGTGCAACTCCGCAACGAAAGACCCGCACACATCATCACACCCGCTGTCCATTTGCGCCGCAACGATGTGGGTAAACTTTTCCACGAAAAACTCGGCATCCCATACACGGAAGATATTCCAACGCTCACCAACACCGCCCGCAAAGTATTGCGTAATGTCTTCCTCACCGCGGATGTCGGCATCAGCGGCGTAAACTTCGGTATTGCCGAAACAGGAGGAATTTGTCTCGTTACTAACGAAGGCAACGGGCGCATGATCACCACACTGCCGCCCATCCATATCGCGCTGATGGGCATGGAAAGACTCGTCCGCAATCTCGACGACCTTGCGATCCTGCTGTCGCTTCTCCCCCGCTCCGCAACGGGACAAAAACTAAGTGTCTACACACAGTTGATTCACAAGCCCCTCCCAAATCAACAACGTCACATTATCATTCTTGATAACGGACGCACAGGACTCCGCAACTCGCCGCTCAAAGAATCGCTCTACTGCATCCGATGCGGCGCGTGCCTCAACGCCTGTCCCGTATTCCGCGAACTGAGCGGGCATGCCTATAACAGCACGTATTCCGGTCCGATTGGCTCAGTCATTTCTGCGGGATTCTTCGGAAGTGATTTCGTGCCTCTCGCGCAGGCATCATCATTGTGCGGCGCGTGCAAGGAGGCATGTCCTGTAGATATTGACCTGCCCAAACTGCTGGTACGCGTCCGAACAGGGTTATCCCCAACTACCAATCACCAACTACCGACAAACACCATCACAGGGCTTTCGTCCCTCTCCAACATCTTCCTGCGGATATACAGCCGCGCCGCACGCAGCCCGCGCCTGTTTGCTGTTTCGCAGAGACTCGCGTCGCTGGGGACTTCCCTCGTTTCCCCTTTCTCAAGTATGTTCCGAATCCCCGCGTTCACGGGCTGGGGATACAGCAAGGACTTTCCGCGATTCGCCGGGAGGACGTTTCGGAATCGGTGGAATGATCTGAACAGGGAGGCAGGTACACAAGTAAACAAGTACACAAGTAAACAGGTAGAGAGGGATACAGGTATACAAGTAGACGAGTACACGGATAAACAAGCAGGCACGGATACAAGTAGAAATGACCTTGTCGCGCGCTTTACCGAAGAACTGAAGGCCGTCAGCGGACAAATTACCCGCACAAATGCAAACGACCTGACCGAAAAAGTGATCGACTTTCTAAACTCAAAAAATATCAATCACATCCATATTGAACCGAATATATTGGACGAATCCGTTTTGCAGAAGGCGGGGATCACCTTCAGCCACGCGCCTGATCCCGCGCTACGCGTCGGCGTGACAAAAGCCATTTGCGGGCTGGCAGATACAGGCTCCATATTGGAAGCGGATGGAGAAGGCAAGTCATTGCATGCTTCCCTGCTCCCTGAAATCCACATCGCACTCCTGCGCGAGTCCGAAATCCTGCCGTCGCTTGATGACGCGATTCATCTGGCGCGTGAATCCAAATCAGCGGTCTTCATCACAGGTC
>CAZIYY010000166.1:0-10235 GCA_964543585.1 uncultured Anaerolinea sp.
GAATGAATACCGTCCGCGCCGATCAGAATATCTCCCTCGGCGTTTGTGCCATCTGCAAAATGAGCGGTTACTTTGGCTGCATCCTGACTGATTGTCTTTAGGCGTTTTTCATAATTAATCTCAAGTCCCTGGGCATTCATCTCATCCTTCAGGATTTCAAACAACTCAGACCGCGTCAGGCTGACTGCCAGCTGCCCGTACTTTTCGACAGAGCCATTTCTAAACCGTGCCAACACTCTGCCGCGCTCATTACGGAAACACATCTCCAAAGCGGCACTGCCACGCGCATTGATCTTTTCGGCAAGCCCGAGGGCATTAAGAACATTCATGCCGTTTGGCGCAATGTTGAATCCGCCGCCCACTCCTTCTCGATGTGGAAACGCTTCATAGACGGCAGAGGGGATGCCAGCCTTTTTAAGAAACAGGGATAAAGCGAGTCCGCTCACGCCTCCGCCGATGATCAGTACTTTTCCTTGGGATTTCATATAACCGGTTCACTCCTTGCATCCGTGATATAATTTAATGGTTGATTATCTTTACCATCAAGATAATTATAATGAGGTTACTTTTTCATGTCAAGCCCTAAAAGAAAACAATTAACACAGGAACTGAACAAACAGATTCGTTTTCTTACCGGAAACTCGGTCATATTCAGTAAATTGATTGCAGATCAAGTGGGACAACATCCCACAGACCTGGAATGTTTGGATTTCCTCCTGTTAAGCGGGCCTTCTACGGCCGGAAAACTCTCCGAGCTAACGGGCTTGACTACTGGAGCAGTTACAGCCATGATAGACAGGCTTGAAAAGGCGGGGTATGTCAGGCGAACGCGAGACGAGCATGATCGCAGAAAAGTAATCGTCGTGCCCAATGAAACAAAGATTTACTCGGAACTCGCGCCATTCTCAATGTCCATGGGAGTTGCTTTGGAGACTCTTTCCAAAGAGTTCTCGGAAGACGAACTCGAAATAATTCTTCGCTTCCTGGCAGAAGCAAATTCAGCGGCGAATAAAGAAATCTCGAAATTAAAAAACAGCTAAAATTGAAAACTACCCTGTCAATCCACACCGCATCAATCCCTATTCGTTGGGCAGATTGCGTCTCGAATGGTTCCTGCCACTCGACATCAACCTCGTGCCTGAGACTTCGATCCTGAGCGAGTTCCTCGGGGGTTCGATTCTGAAGGATTTCAGGATTTCGAAGAATAAGTAGAGATGGTTTTGGTTTCCCCGAATTTTGTTGTTGTGAGGAAGACAACGATTTGCGTTACCCGACTGTGTAGGCATGTCGGCTGTGGAGCGGGCGTGGATTCTGCTTGGAAGCAGAAAAAACTCGAAGCCACGCGTACGCGAAATACTTGCGCGAAAGAATTTCTGGAATGACCAGTAAGATCGACCACGCTCAGCGCTAACATCGCCTCCTTGACTATGTTATCTTAATCTTTCGAACGCGCTTGATTAATCGAAGAGGGTATCCCAACAGTCGCATCAGGATGAGGAGAGCGAGAAGGATAACAGGGGTGTAAACCTTCTGTCGCTCAATCGCTTGCCGATCAAAGTACTTATCTACGTAGTGGGTGGTGCTAGCCGGGGTGAACATGATTTTCAACCATGTTCTCAGCGATCTAACGTTTGCAAGCGTTGGCATGATGCCCATCTCGTGTGCAAGAACGTTACAATAAGGGTCTTGCTCTACTGGGTAGACGTTCTCTGTATTGATCGTGCGGTACTCCGCGCACAACAATTTCCAGGCCTCATTCTGTTTTTCATTCAATGCCGTTGGAAGCGTGTACTTCCCAGAGAGCACGCCAACGGCATAGCGCGATTGCATTTCGCTAATCGATGGAATGTTACCGATGATCGGTCGTGTAAACCCGATCAGAAACAGATTGTGCATGTCGGTGTGTACACAGCCGTGGTAGAAATCTTTCAGGTGGATGATACCTCCGGAAAGGTCTGTCAAGCGGGAGTGATAGCCGGTGGAACAGACCAGCATATCCGGCGAGAGATGAAGCGTCCTTGATCGGTCAAAGTCGAAATAGTCGGTCCACTGCTCATCTATGGGCGGGCCGATGATCTGCAGCCGCTTCTCCGCCACGGCATCAAGGAAATCATCACTCTTGTTATGAAAGACATTGAAAAGCCCGCTCTTCGCCCGGGCTTTGAGTTTAAGATCCCACTCGCGCCTTAGTGCCTGGGCTTGATCATCGGGATTAGCGCTCGCACGCTGATGCGGGAACCACCTCGCCAGGAGCCGATCAAAGCGGATTCGGAAAGTCACAAAGTGCTCCCCAGCCCAGTTTCGTACTCTTTTGTCAAAGGAAAGTAAAAGCCTGTTCCGCAAAAAGTCTGAAGGCACGCCGCGGATTGGGTGATAGCGCGGGCTGACCCGAATACCAGAACGAAGCGAAAGGTAAACAATGTTGTTGTGTTCCGGTTTCGCCAGATGGTTGGCGACATCAGAGGCTGACTCTCCCCCGCCAACTACAACAACAGTTGCATTGCAAACACCTTCGGGGTTTTCTGTGAACGGGATCGCGGGAGAATCCAAAACCGTTTTTTGGTTTGCCAAGCCCGTGCAGAGAAAAACGGCATCGAACGTCAGGCGATTTTCGTTCCCATTTTCTGCCAATAGGAGCGTCCAACTTCCATCCATCCACGCAAGATGTCGTAATTCGACGCCAAACCGAATGCGCTCTTTCAGGTTGAAGTGCGCGGCAAACGTCTCCAGATAATCACCAAATTCGGCGCCGCGATAGAACTCTTCAAAATTCTGTTCGGGCGTTACATCCGGCAACCATTTGCGGAAGCAGGAAAACTGCGTGGTGTACTTAGTAGACGTGGAGACAAAATCGGGTCGCTGATCACCCCAGCAGCCGCGCACAGAGTGACTCTTCTCGAAGCAAACTACATCCGTCGCCGGATATGTATCGAGAAGATATTTCAGCGTTACGAGGCCACTGCTGCCAGAGCCAACAACGGCGATCTTCATGTGACATGCTCCTTACACGACAATAGTCACTAGACAACGGAAAGGCTGATCAGGACGTAGTTGAATTGACCCGATTCGGGCACAAAAAGCAGGATACGGTTGCCCGCCGCAACCGGTTGGGTTTTCAGATATTCATCGAGCATGATAAAGATGCTGGCTGCGCCGGTATTGCCAGCCGTGCGCAGATTCGTCCAATAGGGTACTTCTCGGTTCTGTGAAAGCTTGGTCATGGTCTTCTTGAGCGCCGGTTCGAAGTAGTACGAGGACATGTGAGGTAGAACCATGGTGTAGTTATCGAGCGTCTCTCCATGTTCGCACAGTGCACCCTCTACCGCCTTTTTAGACAGAGGCGCCATATACCTAGCAAGAATTTTGACATCCTGGCTTAATATCATGGTGCTACTATTGATATGCATGCAGAGTGGAGCCTGGTTTGCAAACGAGCGCGAGTAGGTCCAGTTCACCTTTAGCGAGAGGCTCTGCTCTCTCGGCTGTTGTTCGAGGAGAAATGCGCCAGCACCATCGGATAACATAAAGCGCAGGAAGACAGACATGAACCACTTGGACGATCTGACATCCCGGAGGATGGCAGGAATATCATAGGCAGTGCGAAACGCTTTTGATTTGAGTCCAACAGAAGATTGCTCAACCCCAACGCAGATTGCTGCATCAGCATCCCCGGACTTTACCGCGCGGGCAGCATTAACCAGCGCCTGGGCGCCCGACGAGCAGATGCCCGAATTGGAGTTGATTTCAAGCGAATGGTTGATCACTTTATCTTTGCTCAATTGGTCATGCAAAATCGAAGAAAGCCCTGGTGCCAGAAGCGGTGCGTGGGTAGTGCCGGCAGAAAGATAGTCGATGTTCAGCGAATTTCGATCTTGCGGCAGACAATTCTTGACCGCCTCTGCGGCTAGCTCGTAGAGCGAATGTGTTGCGTTCTGCTTTTTGTCAAGCGCATAATGTCGAGTTTGGATGCCATTGGCATTAAGAATTTTCTGTCGAACGCGCCTTTCCCCAATCACATTTCCCAGATATTGTTCGATGTTCTCATTGTCAACTGGCTCCCCCGGCAGGTATGAACCTGTGCTCGTGATGTAACAATTAGCCATTTTAACCTCGCTACAGTGCTCGTTGGTTCTTTCGCAATAATTCGTATGCAAACTCATCAAACGCAATATGGTAATAAAGATACTGGTTTGCATCTGATCTGAACGCATCGTTGTTATAGTGGCTGCGGTTGCTGTCGGTTTGAAGGTAGAAATCCAGGTCAATCATCGCCTGCTTGTCTTCCGCGCAAATATGCTTTAGGCACCAGAGCAGCAGAGAGTCTGAATCAAAGGAGTTGAGCGCGCGGATGGATGTGTGGAAATTGGCAAATATTGTGATCGTGATGACAATAATGATGACTACATTTGTAGCGCCAAGGATCTGCCATGAGTGTTTACGATTCTCTTCCAAAACCTTGTTGCCGAATTGCGCAATGTCTTCTGGCCTGCTGTTTCGATAGAAGTCGAGATTATCTAGAAAGGCGCGTTTGTCGAAGCGTTCAAAGATTTCGTAGGAGAGATCGTCGTGTCCGATGGTCAGTCCGTGCGCAACGACGTCTTGGATTGAGTTGACACTGAAATCTCCATCGATTCCCTTAAGTATCTCACCAATACTTCCGGACTTTCGTTTGGGTGTGCCGGAAAGTAGATAGCGATAGAGCAACGGCTCGATCTGCACATGCCTGATCAGCAGTTCGAGAGCTTCGTGGGAAGCAAAGTATTTGATACCGAAGGCCAGGACATTATCGATTAATCGTTTTTCGAAACCCCATGCGGAACGATGGAAAAGAAACTTTAAGGGAACAATAACAATACGAAGGAAGAAGTATGAGATGGTGATTATCGGGCGGATGAATCTGTAATCAAATCGCGCCTTTTCTTTATAAAAAATCTCATTTACGTAGTCGGTGACATACGGAAAACTTTGCATTGCAATCGGCGTGTCCTCTGAATGATTGGCATTTAGAATTATCTTAACAGAAAAGCTGGAAAGACTCAACCCAGTTGGAAGACTAGGAATGTGTTTATAAACTCGCCATCAGGCGAAAGTTTGCACGAAAGAACGAGCAACGTCATTGGCAGGAAAGGGCCGGCTAACGGTGTGCGTTACCCGCTGGTGGGTGGATCGTGGACTCTGCTTGAGAACAGTATAAACTCGAAGCCAGAAAAATGCTTGCGCGAAGCACGGCGAAGGTGTGCACGCTTTGTTGGCTTGCTTTGTGTGGGAAGACTCGCTTGCTGTATTTATTCAATTCTATTTGCAAATCAGAGTCACGTCCATCTTGTTTTCTATGCCTGATGCTATTTCAAAGCCGTCTAACACCGAGTAAAAACCTTCGGCTTTCAAGTCGGATGATTGTAAATTCTCGACTAAAAGTAATGCCTTACTAAGATAAGCATTTTCCATAGTCAGTGCTTTGTCTCCGCTGAATATTATTCCAATTTTCCATTCATTATCTGGAAGGGCAACATCATTGCACCCTGAAACTATTGCAGGTTTAGAGGTAATAAGAACCCATAACCCATAAATGCCAGGATCTGTATTTTCAATTTTATATGCTCCACTAGAATCTGTCTTGCTACTTGCAACCAACGTGAAACTATCTCCTTGACGTAATTCAACCGATGAAACAAAAGATTTTGCGCTGTCACTTGATAAATATATAGTACCTGAAAGAGATGCTGGTTGCGGAATAGCAGTTTCAGTAGGGGCAGCAGTTGCAGCTATTGTGGGTGTTGATGTTGGAAGCGGAGTTGGTGTTTCAGTGGAGGTGGGCGCAATTGTTGGGGATGGCTCAATGGCGATTTGCCCATTGCAAGCCGTTAATAGTATCGCGAACAACGCAAGTGTTATTGAAAATTGCAAAGTTTTGGTTTTCATACTTAAACTCCTGATGATAGTATTGATTTAGCATTTATTTTGCAAGGTGCAACCAACAGTTTGCGTTATGCCCCTTCGGGGCACAGGTGGGCGGGCGTGGACTCCGCTTGGGAGCAGAAAAAACTCGAAGCCAGAAAAATGCTTGAAAATGCGTGCCCGAACTGTGCGTGGTTACAAATCCTGGCCAGGCATGCAATCTGGCTTGTTACTGGCTGCCACTTACACCTCTTAGCTCATATTAAATTGAGCCAGCCCTTTGTTTCCTCTGCCTCTAAAAATCGCCAACCGTGTATGTTACAGACTCCCCTAATATGGATTCTTGTAGGAGGTATGAGACTCGTGTATAATAATCGCGTAGATGTCGTTTTTCGGTTCTGCCTCATGGAGTCGAAGCTTCCTTGCCGATGCAAGATGGTTTAGCAATGGGTTTTATCCGCCCTACTGAGATCAGGAGTAATTTGCAGGTATCAAGCTAAGAGAGGAGTTGCCAATGATCGGTCAAGAGACTAAGTGGCAGCAAGTGACAGATAAAGGATCCGATGCCTTGCCACGATTGATCCTGCGTGACCGGGAATTTGAACACCGTATCGGTAAGCCTGGTTTTTTTACCGGGCAGCGCCAAGAACGTATCCGCCCCCAAACTTTCGCCCTCCCCCAGCATATTGCCAATGTAGATGCGATCGAGACCTCGCTCAATGTTCTGGAAAGCGTCTTAGTCGGTCTGGTAGGCGCACCTATAGGTTTCGTTATACAGGGACCAGTAGGTGCATTCATGGGTGGTTTGAATGGTGTGATCAGCGGTGCGAAGCAGATATACAACTGGTCCAGTTGGACCGGTTGGGCTGCCTTCGCCGCAGATTCCTCATGGGGGTTGATCGGTACTGAACTGGGCATAGTGTTACATGCTGTAAACCTATTCTACGGTAGCGACCGCAAATATCGAAATGACCTCAGTTTTCGACAGAATCGGCATGTGTACGATGGCGGCTTTGGTTTCACCGGTTTCGCCATGACCCAGGGCAATGTGACGAGCAATCTTGATGCCCCCGTACCGACAGCGACAGCTGCTTTGGACGCAGCCGGCTCAGTGCAGAGTGTCACCATCACGAATGGTGGTTCAGGTTATACCTCTGCTCCAACAGTAACCTTCTCTGCTCCGCCTGTACCTGGCGTGAGAGCCACGGGTACAGCTGTAGTGAGCGGCGGCCAAGTTATGTCGGTCATGATTACGAACCCGGGCAGCGGTTATAGCACAGCTCCGACGATTACCTTCACCGGTGGCAGTACTGAATTACTCAATCACGAATCTCTACACATTCTACAGAGTCGCCTCTTCGGGCCAATCTATCAGCTCACCTACGGAGCCTGGCTCATCGTTGGGGGAGTTCTCGGTGGCATACTTGGCATATTTGTAAGTCAACCCTGGACAACGTCCATTGAGGACGTGGCTTACTATGACAATCTATGGGAGACGTGGGCCTATAAGGTAGAAGGACCGAACCCTAGCTCAGACCATGGCGGTGAGCTCTCGTGGTCGTGAGATAAGCTCTACAAGTTATCCCAGGTCATAGCGTTCAAAGGGCAAGAAGTGATACTTTGACCCCTTCCAAATCGCGCGTGTCGCCACCTATGAATGAGAAGAACTACTTTCAGTTATGATCTCGTCCTCACAATGAGGTAGGGGAGATGAGATGTACCGGAAGTGATCTAGTAAAGCGGGGAAGGATGGGCAGCGTACAGCTCCCTGAATGTAGGTAAGCAAGCCATCATGGAACGCAACCAGGTCGTCGATGTTGCCTTCAAGCACGATTGAGTCTGCAAGTACGGCCTCATATAACGTCAGACGTGCATCAATTACATCGAGAATCGTTCGTCGACTAGCATGTAGCTGTACGGTTGGGTTATGCAGTTCCGGCAGTAAGTGTGCCCCACTGTGGTCAAAGGCCAACGCCACAGTTTCACCATCGATCACGAGGAGTACAGAACGGGACGCCAGCTGCGTACATAACAGGTGATACGCAGTCGAAAGCTCGTTGCTCAGCGTTTCGAGTGATGATCCGATAAATCTGGCAAAGCTCGAATCATTGTGTGAGGAACTCAAAAATTGCTCCACCTTGCATGTTTACTAACTCTCCCTTAACTTTACCCTCGAGTTCCAGATGTCCCGTTACCTCATTGAGGATTGTAACACCCAGGTCGGTCTCATTCGGGATGACGATTTGTGCCACATCCTCAGCTTCAAAGTGACAGAGCAGAGAATCACCTCCAGCTGTGGCACTGATGTCCAAGTAGCGCGGGATATCCGTCGTAGATTCTGGCGCTACGAGTTCCATTACGCGCGGGAACTTTGGGAGACGGGTGAATGAGAGGTGACCCGTAGGAAACACTTTGATCTCGCTTTGCGTGAAGACGCGACGTAATGCCCCGTTTCTCCAAAGGGCAAGCTTTGACTCCAGGACATGACTTCTCATGCGATTCAGTGTGCGGTCAAAGACCAGGCTCCATGGAACATCAATATGATTAGGAAGAGCGAACCCCCATTCCCAGGCAAAATCTTGTCCCCATAGCCAACTTCCCCAGTTGTGGTCATGATACGTCGGCGCCTCGCTCAGGACGTGAACCTGCCGCCCGACCGTGACCATTCCGCTTGCAACGAGCCTGGGTACTACAAGCCAGTTGATCGTACCAAGACCAATTGGAACATTGTTTCGCATCAGCAGCGGTAGTGTGATGGGTCTCAGTTGCAGCACCAGCCCCACCGGGCGGTCTTGGAGGGCAGCGGAAAGCTTGAACATGCCATTCTCAAAACGGACTGAATTGTGTCCAAAATGCAGATCAATCATTCCAGGGCGAACTACCGAATCACGTGGCAGAATGCTGTCTACATCTCCGTCCCAGCCACGCTCATGTACGAGCAAGATCACTCGTGTCAGTTGTGCTCCGGGGGAAGCCTCCGGTCGTATATCACCGCTCAGGTTAAAATTGAGGATTACCTGGATATCAGAACTAAAGATACAGAAGTGGTGCCACTCCTTGTGCCAGTTAGCTCGTGGGTCGAGGAGTGGTGGAGCGTGAAAATGGTCGGTCTGAGCGATCAGGTAGGCCGACATATCCCCAGTTTGGCTTTCACCATCAAGAGTTAATTTCCTGATCGCAAGCCGCTGCCCATTTGTAGCTGGAAGACCTGCCATGGCCTTATATCTCCGTTTAGCAACTGCCCTAAGCACTTGTTGGAAGGATTAAATCAATAGGTCGCGCAGATCGCTCGCAGATGGTCCGTCTGGCCTGTTCTTACTCTGCACTTCGGGCTGCCCATTCAGTTTGTCCTGCTCCGACTCCATCTGGTGAATAAAGTTGCTTGATACAGAGAGCAGCCCCAGTACGAAGTACAAAAATGTGTTCCTCTCCTCGAACGTACTTATCTGCCTATGAAGTATCGAAGGTTCCATGTCATACCCCTTCCCTCATATCAATCAATTGTGTGAGGACCGTCTCCAGGTCGGCGTTCATCAGTCCGCTTACGATGAGTTCCAACCAGTCAGACGGCACAAGCGCTGGCGTGGTTTCCATCAGCGAGCCGAAGCCGTAGCTATCCCAAATCAACCGACCGCGCTGCATGAGTTCTGATCTAGTCAGCAATCCCTTCCAGCGTTGGCCATCTGGGGATTCCGCAAAGCGATATCCCTCGGCAACAACAGCCTGAACAATCGTACCAACAGCCTGGGGATTTTGAACAAGCAAGCGTTGGATGAATCGCAAGACTGAGATAAGGCTGTCATTGTCTTGCAGGATCAGCCGTGGCAAGGCATCGGACCCCCTATTTGTCATTGCCTGCTTCTCATGTTCTTGACCGATGATTGGCTCTTCTTCTTCCTGGCTTTTTGCGGGGTACGGCTTGGCTTTAGGGGCGGCTCAACTGACGCGGCATGGTCTTCAGTCTCGGTCCCTGTTGCGACTGGTGTGATAGATACCTCCTCAGGCACAGGTGGTGCCTCGGGTAATACAGTCAAGATCAGCTCCATGTCATCATACCCGCTTACCACGATTTTTGCCGTGTAACGTTGTCCGGGCATGAACAACCTCGGCAGTAGCGTGAGCGTCAACGTGACTATACCTTCCTCGCGCGGGTCGAGTGTGAAACGTGGTGGTTTGAGCTGAAGCGGAGGCCGGAAAGGAGCGATCCCCGGCGGACCAACAAACTCAGAGATCAGGAATGAAATCTCAGTTCTTTCGGTCCGCTTGTTCTCGATGACGAACGAACTAGTACCTCAACTTGATTAAGTTGTAGGGTCAAGATAAGATAGATGGATGCC
>CAZIYY010000167.1:0-214 GCA_964543585.1 uncultured Anaerolinea sp.
ACCCTGATCCCTTCGACAGGCTCAGGATAAACTCCGCGAAGGGTCTCAATCTATTAGCAAAGAGACTCTTCGGTCGCTACGCTCCCTCAGAGTGACATACATGTTCAATATGTTTTCTTGAAATACTTCGTCATCAAGTCTGAAATATCCGTCGAGGTATGTTCGCGCAGGACGCGAAAGAAATCAGCGGAGGTGGCGCGGCTGCCCGCGTATT
>CAZIYY010000167.1:224-10211 GCA_964543585.1 uncultured Anaerolinea sp.
ATTGAGTGTAGAAATCCTTGATGAAGGTAAAGAAAATATCATCGCCGAGGCGTTCGCGCAAATCCTGAAAGAAACGCGCGCCGGTGAGATAAACCTTGTCCCAATACGGACGTTGACCGCCGCCGTCATAAATTTGCGTGTCAACGAAGCCCGCTTTGTCGAACTCGAAATAACGATAGCCCCACCACCACGAAACGAGTTCGGGATAATTGGATTCATAATAGATCACTTCGCTATAGGTTGCGAGCGCCTCATCGAGCCACGGCTCAAGCGCCTGGTCATCGCCAACGGAATCGAACCACCATTGATGCGCGGTCTCGTGCGCGGCAATCGTGATGAGATAATTCTTCGGCGTACCGTCATACAGATTGAAATAATCGCGGCTGATGAAATATAAACCGGAGAATTCCATGCCGTCGTTGAAATCGCCTTGAACGGCAGTGAGCGTTTTATGGCGATAGGGACCGAAGCGTTCGTTGTAAACCTGCATCGCTTCAATCGTGGTTTGCAGCATGGCTTCACCGGGCTTATCGTAAAACCCAAAGTAATAACTATAGACCGTTACGTCGCCGACCTTTTGCGTGGCGACTTTGAAATCCAGGCTGATGGACAAGGCAAACGTGCGCCCCGCTTCCAGGACGAATTGACGAGCGCCATTTGTTCCCGAAGATGTGACCTCCGCGCCTGACGAGGCAATATGCGGAGTCGAGCCATCCGTGAAGGTGACGGTCACATCGAAATCCGCCAGGTCATAAACAAGATGCTCGCCATAGAACCAGGGGTTGTGCAAGACCCATCCCTTACCCGGAATGTATGGCACGACAAACGGATACCAATCCACCAAGTTGACCTGTTTCTCGGAATATCCATAGATCTGCGGGCGCACTTCATTCGGGTTGCTGTAAGCCTGCATCTGCGGGAGGATGAGTCCGTAACTCATCGTAATAATGATCGTTCCGCTGGGAGGCAGGGGTTGGGGTAATTGGAATTCGAGTTTTTGATCCATGTTCCCAAGCAGGTAATTCGTAATGGGTTGGTTATCCACAGCAAGAGATTTGAGGTTGAATCCACCGCTCCATAAATTTGGTTCAACCGCGAGGACAAGACTCGTCAGCGTTTCACCTGTCCAGTTGGGATAGGTGATGGTCTGGTTCACGACTGCCGTCCTGTTCGAATAGTTGAGTTGCAAATCCAACACGTACTGCGGATGTTCCAACTCAGGCGTGAGTGTGGGGAATGGAGACGGCGTTTCGGTTGGAAGGGCTGTTTCCGTTGAAGGAATAGTTGAGGAGGGAAGAGGAGTTTCTGTTGGTATAGGAGGTGGAGTTACGGAGGAACAGGAGGTGAGGAGAAAAAAGATGAAAGAGGAAAGAAGGATGCGCGAGGCGATGTGTTGGCACATGGGGGTATTTTAACCGATATGAGTTATCGGCAAGTATAGCGGCAGGCAGGGAATCGACTGATAAAACCCCCAGGCTAAAAAAGTTTTCGAGATTAGTCCCTTTAGGCTGGAGCGAATCTCCTGTCCGTCCGCCTGCACGCGAGGTGAGGTGGTTTTGCCTTAAGACTATTCAAGATTTAGCACGTTCTGACGTATTTCCTTCCAAACTCGCAGATGTTCACTTTTGATTCCACTAGCGCGACGAAATTCAAATTCAAGCCATTTGGTATATTCGTCAACAAAACTCTGCGGATTGCTTATCAAGCGCATGTAATACTTCAACGATGGAATTACGCCATTAACAATCATCTGGCATGGGTGGACTCTTTTGTACTTCTCTATTTCTTGCATAACCGATTCGTAATCGTCAAAATTTGGCTCACTGGTTGTCAAAATGTAATAGCGGTCAATTTCGGTATTTTTGATTTTTCGATAAGCCACGCCGACCATATCGGCAGTAATTGGTTTGTTATGTTTGATTTCGACTGATTCAAAACAAGAATTATCAGCATTGTTCACGTCAATATCGCCCAATGATTTTGAGCGCGAGTCGGGGCTGGTGTGAGACTCAAGCGGTACAAGGATTTTGCCCGAATATCTCTTAACGTCGGGCATTAGCAAATTGTAAACCGAGTAAATAGCCAAAACTGGAAGACGTGCAGTTCCAACAACGCCCTTACCATAATCGTAGCGGATATGCTGACTTATTGCGTCCATAATTTTGGCGATTGTTACTCCGCTTGTAACTTGTACTTTAGCAAAAAGAGCGTCATCTTTTGAGACTGCTTCGAACATTAAACCCATCAATGCAACGAGCATTTTGGGCGCAAGTTTACCCTCGTTCTGCACACGATCTAATGTGTTTAGAAAAGCCAATTTCAAAACCTTGTTGCGAATCTTGCCAGGAAAATTGAGATTGAAGGGGCGGGGCTGTTCTAAAGAACGGGTTAGCCATGCACTTTCAGCCATTGCAAAATGGGGAAACCTACTTTTCAAAAATGGCGTGACGTATTTTGTGTCAAAAGTTCTGCCTGAATAACCACCTTTCATACCTTCCTGATGTTTGCGAATATCTTGTTTTGGCTCGTAAATTTTGTATACAATTGAAGTCAATGTAACACCCAGAACGGCTTTTTGTGTTTCGGCATTATCTACAATGGTTATTAAATCCTGAACACATTCATTCAACAAGCCAGTCAAAAGGTCTTTTAATGGCTCGCTCATTGCGCGTTCATAAGCCGATTCCATGATTTCAATAGGCGCTGGCGGCATTGTTTCTCTCCCACAGAGATAATTGGTGCTTGACGCTACTTAATCGTTTTTGAGCATATAGGCAATATTCCTCGCTTATATCAAAACCGATATATGCTCGCTCATTTTGAAATGCGGCTACTGATGTTGAACCAGAACCTACAAATGGGTCAAGAACAACATCGCCTTTCTGCGTTAATAATTTTACGAATTCATCCACGATTTTTACTGGATAAATAGCAGGATGTGGACAATTTTTTAACGACTCAACTGGCGTAGTGATAACATCCTTTTTCAGTGGATTACCATAAATGCGAATAATGGTAAATCCGTTCTTGTCTAATTGAATTTTTCTGCCGCCTTCTTGTCCGCCAAATGGCTCTGAATGAATCCCTCGAATTTTCATACGGAAGCCTTGAATTTCGCTGTTACGGACTTCCTCTATCACTTCCTCCAATGCGTTGCGTGCCATTTCCTTTTGTTTTGGAGTAAGTGTAGATTGCTCGATAAGCAAAAAATATTTTTTTCCTACGTTCTCACCTGTGCCATTTCCGTTTCCATTTGGTTTTGGTTCATCGGCAGGTTTTAGAAATTCATCAATAAAGTATTTGTAGTTTTGAGATTTTACAAAATGAAAAAAAGGCTCTGTGCTACTTACTAACCTGCGCTTAAATTGTCTCGGTGTTGGATTAGATTTTACCCATGTCACGTTATTAACAAGAGTTACTCCGCATTGTTCAGTTGCGGCTATTGCAAACCTATAAGGCATTAAAAGCAAACTGCTGTCCTCGTATTTATCGCCAATATTAATAACAATACTTCCTGTTGGCTTTATGACTCGGACACATTCACGAAAGATTTTCATGAGCGCAGAAATATAATCATCTGGCTTTTTTTCGTTACCGACGCCGCCGCCGTCATACTCTCGCTGTTGAAAGTACGGAGGGGATGTAATGACTAAATCAACACTATCGGCAGGAATTAACTTAAGCAAATCTGTGCTATCTCCGCAGACAATTTCGTTCCAATACGGCATTTCTGCAGGGCGATTAACATCATAAGTAACTAGGGTTTGATCTTTTACTTTTCTCATTTTTTCCATTTTCTCTATGTAGTGATATTAACTATTTCTATATTTTACCCTACCCCTCATTACTCAAACAAGACTACTTATTTGAATTCACAAAACAACAAAACTTCCCAACTTGCAAAATCTTATAAACTGGGCGAGATGGCGCTTTTCGTCACCTGCGAAATACTCGAATGGGTGAATTCCCATCATATCGAGCAGTTCGTCCTCCAGCCCATCTTCAATAAATTCTTTTTCCTCAGGAGATAACCATTCGGGCAGGTCATCCTCAATCCAAAATTTGGGATTCCAATCCATTTCGATATTGTCATCGGGAATATCGTCCAGCGCTTTTTCCAGCGCAACAGCCAGAGATAACGCATCTTCGGCTTTTATCACCTGACCGTCATTCGTCAAATAGGTGCCATCCCAGTCCGCGTTCAGGATGCGAAAGTCAACCATTGATGGCGGGCGCGTGCCCATGGGTTGCCAGCCATAAAGTCTGGCTAGTTCCAATGCCTTAGCCCAGTGTTGCCTGCTAAACTTTCTGCATATTGTCGTTGATGGGTTGAATAGTTCGTAGCTCATGTGCTTCAACTGCTCCCGCCGCCGTCCTCGGCGGCAATTTCATGCAATTGCTTGTTAACTTCATATTTGCTATTAGCGCTTGCGCCGGGGACGGCGCAAGGAGCATAGCAGTGCTCCCGCCGTCCCTTCGATACCTTCGGTCAGGGCAAGCCTCGGCGGCGCTATACCATCAACCACTCATTAACATCAGTGATTGGAATAATCGGATTGATTCCATTATCATAGAAACACGCGCTCGAATATTTGTAATCTGCCCTATTCTCAACAAGTTGCCAGTCCTTCGATACAGAATTGCTATGAATATATTCCATCTTCTGAAACAAAAACTTGGATGAATAAACATTCTTGGCTTGAATATCCTGCCAAATGCTATGTTGATGCCTGTCATCCCTTTTCTGTTCGTGAAAGAAATCAAGCAGGTCTTGTTTGTGATCTTTTCTCAACCGGTGAAGGATCGCATGGGCAGTATAAGAACCGAATTGCTGAATAATATTTCCAATCATATCACGTTCGGGTTTTAATATTGCGTGAAGATGAGATGGCATAAGAACGAAAGCAAACAGCAATATCCGTTTTGCTTTTTGCATCCATGAAAGTGAATCCATTATGATCCGAGCATATGCTGGTTCAATAAATAGATGCTTCCACCCGGAGATTGAAGCAGTGACAAAATACAAATGGTTTATGTCATGAATTGATGAGAATGTCATATTTGCCAGTAACGCCTGCGCCGGGGATGGCGCAGGGAGCATGGAGGCGCAGGGGGTTTGCAGGAACTTTTAACAAGATCATGGTATCCAATTGACCGTACTGCCTCCCGGATCTGGGATCAACATGGTCAGATTCGAGCCGTCCAAATCCATGACGAATAATCCGTCCTGGCTGAAACTGACGAGATGTTTTTGATCCGGCGAGATGCTGCCGAATAGCCCCGCAGACTGAATGTGGGTTAACTGTGTGGGTTCGCCGCCGCTGACCGGCACAGTCCACCAATCGGATGGAAGATTATGGGCTTTGGCAATTTGCACCCCCATCAATTTATCGAGCCAATTCGGTTGATAGGATTGCGTGGGGCTTGGCGCGCTAAAGAAGATGGACTGTCCATCCGGCGAAAATAGCGGGGCATCCTTAATCCCCGGGACCGTTTCACCGGATAACTCGATCTGCCGGGTGTTACCTCCATCCGCATCGGCAACGAAAAGTTCGTTCCCACCAGTCACCGGGTCCAATGTGACATAAACGAGTTTGGAAGAGTCGGATGATACCCGCGGCCAGAACGCGTGCTCGGCGATCTTTTCAGGTTGCCCATCAGGGTACGTCATACGGAAGATTTCATAGTTTGGAAAAATTTGTCCCTCTGGTTGATCGTTATAGTTGCTGTGGATGTAATAAATATACTTCCCATCCGGCGACCATTCCACCTGGATGTATTGGTCGTATTCTGTCGGCGGCATAACCAGAAACTGGGGCGCAGCGCTTCCATCGAGAGGCAGGATGTACAAGGCTTGATTCCCTGAAGGACCGGATTGTGACGGAGGCACGTAAGACATGATCAATTGTTTGCCGTCCGCGGAAACGGTTGTGTAATAAACCCAGGCATCGTCCGGGGCTATAAAAATCGCCTTGATTTCACCCGTTGTAAGATTCAACGTTTCCACGCTTAGGGCGGAAACATCATTATTCGAGGATACCCGGCTATAAACCAACCTGCCACTTAGATTTAAGCCAGCCCATGTAATCGGCCTTGTTGAACCGGAGGCGGGGGAAGTTGCATTGTTTGAGTCTATTGCGGGGGTCGAATCTACGAACCCACTATTCGGAATTGAAGTTGCTTGCGTTGGCTGGCTGACGTCAATCGAGCAACCGATGAGGCTGAGGATCATCGAAAGGTAAAGTGCAATGGAAGGTTTTTTTTTCATTTATTATATGGAATCGAAACGAAGCATTGAACCTTGCCTCAGGGAATCCAGGTGATCGTTCCAGAGAAACCATGCAATTCAGAAATCAATATGGTCAACTCTGAACCATCCGGTTTCATGACGAAGATGTTATCTTTACTGGAACTCACAATATACTTGTTGTCAGGCGAAATGCTTGCATATAAGCCTGAATGTCGAATGTTTGTCAACTGGGTGATATCTCCCCCGCTTGCCGGCACCGACCACCAATCTGAAGGCTCGCCACTTGCCCGGGCAATCTGAACTCCCGTTAAATTTTCAAACCAGTTTGGTTGATAAGACTCACCAGCGACCTCTCCACTGAAGAGGATGGATCGACGATCCGGTGAAAAAATGGGGGCATCCTTCTTATCTGGAACCCGGGCACCGGACATAACCACTTCCTGAGCATTTCCTCCATCTGGATCCGCGATCATAAGCTGGTTCTCAACAGATAACGGGTCCGCTGAGATGTAGACCAGGCGCGATGAATCAGGTGACAGGCGGGGCCAGTATGCCCCTTCTGCAATACTTTCCGGCTGACCATTCGGATATGCCATTCGAAAAATCTGATAGAGCGGCGAGACCCGATTTGGATCGTCGGGGATCCGATAGTTGACATGGGTATAGTAAACATATTTCCCATCCGGGGACCATTCCGCCTGGATGTATTGATCTTCTGCTGTTGGCGGCATGAACAATAACTGCGGAGGTTCGGAGCCATTCAAGGGCATGGTGTATAGCGCCTGGGCTACATCAGGATTCTCTCCGGGTGGAGGCGAATAAGACATAATCAACTGCCTGCCATCCGGAGAGACCGTAACATAATAAATCCAGGCATTTAGAGGCGCGGTATATATGCCGGTAATTACCCCCGTCGCAAGGTCCAGCGCCAGAATGCGTACGATATAGTTGTTGTTCCCATCCACGGCGCCAGCGCTATAAACAAGCTTCCCGGTTAGATTCAGGTGGGCCCAGGTAACCGGGATTGTCGCAGAATTTGCCGGGATCGCTGTTGGGAAAAATGGATATTCATCGGGCGGCGTGGTCGGGGTTCCCACAGGCGCTTGACCATTCCCGCCCGAGCAACTGGAAAAAGCCAGGGTGATTAGAAGTGACCAGCGTAGAAAATGAGTCGTGAGCATGAGGGTTCTATTCAAAGAGTTGCATTTTGGGCGATTGTTTCATCGATTCTTATCCTCATAGTCGCTGGTTCTGTTTTTGGGCTGGAATGGTTCATCCTGGCGACCGTCAAAGAAGAACATATGGATCAAGATTACTATGAACGCAATGGTGCCGATGATAGCCAGCACTTCATCCCAGAAGCCTGTGCCGCCAGCATGTAAAGGCAGGACAATAATCGCCAATGGATTTAATGCCATAGGGAAAATGCTTTTCACATGATTTTAAATGATAGGAAAATCATTTAGGAGCCAGAGTGCGCATGAAGTTCACCAGGTTCCAGCGATCAGTATCTGAAAGCGCGGTTTTGAAAGCCGGCATACGTGAGCCGGGAAAACCATTCGTGATCCATTCATATAACTGCGCGTCGGTGTGAATGCCGGGAATGGCATGTTGGGTCAAATCCGCCGGGCGCGGGTTGAGGGTGACGCCGACGGGCCCGTCTCCTTTTCCCGATACGCCATGGCAGGGGAGACAACTGGTCGTGTACAATGCCGCTCCGCTCTCAATCGATGCGCGGTTTGGAGGAATTGGATTCGCCTGCGCGTTCTCAATGGAGATGGGACGCGTCAGATAATAAACGCCGAGGCCGACCATCAAAATTGCGAGAGGGACTCCCAGCGCAAAACGCGTGACGCGATTCGCTTTGATCGAGTCCGTTATCAGGGCAGTCAAAAGCCCAACGACCAGGATCAAGCCTCCGGTCTGTTTGGATGAGGCGGTGGTCCTGTCGGACGATCCCGGTGTTTGAATCGTAATGTCAAAATTGGCGAATGCGTCGAATTTATTTTCGCGTCGCACAACTGCCTGAACCTGCCAGTTATCCGGAAAACTCAGATAAGTTCCTTTTGCCATAAACATGCCGCCGCCTTGACCGAACAATTGAAGTTCGGAAGGCGGGATCTTCGCCTGGCTCGGGGTGAAGCGCAATAGAACTTCCTTGGCGGAATCTATAGGGTGGCCATCGGAGGAGATCAGCATCAGCATGAACTCGTTCTGTCCCACGCGAGCCGGGGCAATGTTGATTTCTATCTTGAGGTCATCCACCTGCTTTATGCTTGTATAATCAGAAACGGGAGTTTCGACTTTTGCCGGTGGCAGGTACGTTAACAAGCTCACGCTGGCTAGAAGCAAACCCGCAAAGGTGAGTTCCACAGCAAGGATTTTCCCGAAGCGTTTCACAAGTCCGGGATCTGCAATGCCTTGAAGGCGATTACGATTCAGGCGAGGAGAGATCGCCAACAGATTGATCGCGGCAATCGCCAGCAATCCTGCAACAAACCCCTGCTTGACAAGTAATACATGTCCATAGAGACTGGTGAGAAGCGCAGACCAGGCGCCCACTCGCAAATAAGCGGAATAAAAACCTGTCACGCCGATCAGTGAAACGAAGATGATCGCATTGACGGAGAAGCGGCTGGCTAATAAGGATGTGAACTTGGTGCGCCGTTGATCTTCCAGTTGCTGAAGTTGACGGATGCCCGTGAACAAATAAACGAGTCCCCCCAGCCAAAAGGTCATTCCGATTAAGTGAATCCAATCGCCAAGCACTGGAAGGAGAGGCTTCGCTTCAATTGCCGCGTGGCTGGTCAAAGTCACTGTGAATAACAGGGAGAGATTTGCGGCGAATCCGATCCAATTTTTTAGATGGGATTCTCTGCCAGATGCAAGCCAGACTGCAAACGATGCAAGAGCTAGACGCGCCAGCCAAATGAGTCCCAGACGGGTTTCGGTCAGGATGCGGCCCGTCTCCAAGTCCCACGGAAGGGATAGTTCACTTCCGGTTGTTTGACCTGCCTGTGAGAGGATACCCACACCAATGGATATTAAGACCCCGATCAAGCCAATGCGATAGAGCGTTCTCCAAATCGCCGGTCTTTCTATCCCAGATGAAGCGTCACCTTGATCGGGTTTCAGCGCGGGCTCCCAAATGAGGGCGATAAAGAGTCTTTGTCCCGCCAGAAGGGCGAGCGACGCTAAAAATATGAATTTGGCGATCAGCGCGCTGAGAGGCAGGCTGGATGTTGTGCTCTGTTGAATCGCCTGCACTGCGCCAGCATTGACGTTCCCCACCGCAAAGGGAAATGTGCCGACAGTCTGATGTCCATCAATCGCTGAGACGCCCGTCCAGGTCACTGTGAAAACACCTTCGTTGAGGGAACGCAGGGAAACGGTTATACGCGTGGGGTCGGAGGGATCGACGCGCACATCTCCCAGATCAACGATCAGGCTGGCTGAGTCATATACTTTGATCGAACTCAGTTTGGGTTCAAGCGGCTCGCTGAAGAAGAGTTCCACCTGCACGGGGGGCTGGGTTAAGACTGCGTTGGCTTCCGGGCTGGAACGCACCAGTAGCGCGTGGGCGGATACAGAGGTAACCGCCAACGCGCTGTAGAGCAGGATAATAACAACCAGCCAGAGAATACGTCTTCTGAGTTTCACATCAATACGCAGGGAACAAATTATTTTGGCTCATCTATTAAAAGAGTGATTTATGCTGGTAAACTGTGGTCATGGAA
>CAZIYY010000168.1:0-718 GCA_964543585.1 uncultured Anaerolinea sp.
GCAGTTGAGTTTGTTTTAGCTATCATGTCATTGCCAGCCGTCCTGAGTGGAGACTTCGCTTCGACTGCGTTCGGACGAAAGAACTGTCCTCACTCCACTCAGCGCGAACGCAATAACGAGCGATAAGGAAAAGAATGTCCACCAAAGAAACTCTCATCAAGAACTTGAAAGAAAAAAAAGCCCGCGTTGCCATCCTGGGACTTGGTTATGTGGGCCTTCCATTGGCGGTTGTGTTCGGCGAAGCGGGATTCCACGTGACGGGAGTTGACCCTGATGTTCGTAAAATCGACGCGATCAGGCAGGGCGTATCGTATATCCCCGATATAAAAACCGAGGCGGTTGAAAAATTGGTGAAGTCCGGGCATCTAACCGCAACAACGGATTTCTCTGTTCTAAAAGAGATAGAAGCGGTCAGTATCTGTGTGCCGACCCCTCTTCGTCAGACAGGTGACCCCGATATGTCGTTCATCGTCTCTGCGACCGAAGAGTTGGCAAAATATATGCGCAAGGGCATGGTCATTGTACTGGAGTCAACCACCTATCCGGGCACGACGCGGGAAGTCTTGCCCGCAGCCTCACGCGCCTGGGCTGGTCGCAGCCCGACGTCCCAACCGACGTTCTGCTGGTCTCGCCGGACTACTTCCAGGCGGTAGGCTGGACGCCCAAAAGCGACATGAACCCTAAGGATCACGTCATCCTGATGGTCGCTGAAAATGTA
>CAZIYY010000168.1:728-2184 GCA_964543585.1 uncultured Anaerolinea sp.
CATTGTGCTGGAGTCAACCACCTATCCAGGCACGACGCGGGAAGTCCTGCTTCCCAAACTTGGCGTTGATCACCGACTCGCAGTGGGCATAGATTGGTTCCTTGCGTTTTCGCCTGAACGCGTCGACCCGGGCCGCGAAGATTGGACAACAATCAACACGCCCAAAGTGATGGGCGGCATCACAGAAGCCTGCGGCGATGTAGCGACTGCATGGTATGAAGGCGCAATTGACACAGTGCATCGCGTTAGTTCGTCGGAAGCGGCAGAGATGGCGAAACTGCTTGAAAATACCTTTCGCATGATTAACATCGGTCTTGTCAACGAACTGGCGATCATGTGTGAACGTTTGGGTGTGGACGTGTGGGAGGTGATAGACGCCGCGGCCTCCAAACCGTTCGGATTCATGAAGTTCACGCCGGGACCCGGTTTGGGTGGTCATTGCATTCCGATTGACCCTCTGTATCTTTCGTGGAAGATGAAGTCGTTCAATTACAACGCGCGCTTCATTGAGCTTGCCTCTGAGATCAACACGAATATGCCGCGTTACGTCGTCAGCCGCGTAATGGAAGGGCTTAACGAGCGCGGCAAGCCGTTGAAAGGCTCAAAGGTTCTCATCCTTGGCGCGGCCTACAAGCCCGATCTTGACGATATGCGCGAGTCGCCGGCATTGGACGTGATCGGCTTATTGCAAAATAAAGGCGCGCAGGTGGAATATCACGATCCGCACGTTGCTCACATCCACCATGAGCACGACGGCTGGCAAATGGACAGCGTAAAAGATATGATGAAAGCGGTGAAAGAGGCGGATGTGGTGGTGATCATTACCGATCATAAAGCCTACGATTACGCGGCGATCGTCGAATCTGCGAAGTTTGTTTTCGACAGCCGCAACGCAACGCGTAAAGTTGTGAAAGATAGCGAGAAGGTTGTGAGACTCTAAAGTTATCCGTTTCCGTTGGTCGAGTAGGCACGAGCGCACTTCGCGTGCCGTATCGAGACCAACAAATAACAAATAAGTATATGAGTGGTCTCGATACGCCCTTCGACGAACGCTTCGATGTGCTCAGCAGATCGCACGAGGAGCTACTCGACCACCGTTGAGAACAGGTACAAACATGGCACATTACTTGGTAACAGGCGCGGCGGGTTTCATCGGCGCGCGCACATCTGAACTGCTGATCAACGATGGGCATACAGTCGTTGGCGTTGATAATGTCAACAATGCGTACGACCTGCGTATGAAGGACTATCGCCTGCGGAAAATGCGGGCAATGCCCGGGTTCACTTTTCATAAGCTGGATATTTCAGACAAGTCCATTATCGATCAATTCAAAAACGAGAAGTTCGACGGCGTCATCAATCTTGCGGCGTGGGCGGGTGTGCGCGCCAGCGTAAAAAACCCATGGGTTTATGTCGAAAGCAATATGACCGGGACTCTAAATATGCTGGAGTTATG
>CAZIYY010000168.1:2194-10097 GCA_964543585.1 uncultured Anaerolinea sp.
GACAGACGGGAACGAAGAAATTTGTCGTTGCATCCACGTCGAGTATTTACGGGGAGAATCCTCCATATCCCACGCCTGAATCTGCATCCAGCAGTGAGCCTCTTCAGCCCTATGCCGCCAGCAAAAAGGGCGCGGAAGCCATGGCGCATGCATATCATCATTTGTATGATATTGATGTAACTGTTGTCCGCTTCTTTACCGTCTATGGGCCTGCGGGCCGCCCCGACCTTTCGATCTTCCGTTTTGTGCAGTGGATCAGTGAAGGTCGTCCGGTAAGAGTTCATGGAGACGGCGAACAATCACGAGGTTTCACTTATATTGACGATATTGCTCGCGGCGTGATCCTGGCATTGAAGCCTGTTGGTTACGAGATCATCAATCTCGGCGGGCACGAGGTAATTACAATAAACAATCTTGTCAAATTGATCGAAGACGTGATTGGCAAAAAGTCCATTGTTGAATACGGACCTCCCGATCTGGCGGACATGCGTTCAAATTGGGCGGATGTAAGCAAGGCAGGCGAGTTACTCGGATGGGAACCGCAATACGATATGCGCGCCGGCATTGAGAAACTGGTGGAATGGTATAACGCCGAACGCGAATGGGCAAGTGAGATATTGACGCCGTAAAGTAGTCATTCGAAAATAACTTTACAATATATGCTCTCGGTGGCGTCCCCGCCGCCGAGGACGGCGGCTTGAGCGTATAAAAGGATAAGAGTGTCCCAGAGAGTTTCGGTTTTTACAAAAAAGATCATCTCGCTTCCCTGGCTTCCGTTTGCGATGTCGCTGGCAGGCGCGCTTGTTTATATCTTCCATGCTCTTTACATCGCGCGCACGAAAACATCCTTTCTGGATGAGGGCTTGTATCTTTATAAGGGATATTTGTTTGCAAGCGGCCAGCAGACTCCCTTCGCCGATTACGGCGTTTGGACGAACCATGCAATCCTTTCCTTCCTGATTCCCGGCTACGTTCAAAAATGGTTTGGGCCTGGCTTGGAAACGGGTCGTTATTTCATGATCTTTCTCAGCCTGTTTACACTGCTGGGGCTTTGGGTCTTTGCGAGGCGCTGGGGGAATGAATGGTGGGCGGCAGGCGCTGTCTGGGTGATGGCTCTTAATCCCGCCGAGATAAAAGTCCACACGCTGGCGCTCTCCGAGGGATCCATTGCCGCCATGCTGGTTTGGATCCTCGTTCTGACCATCGGCGAGAATCGTCCGCGCTGGCAGATTCTGCTTGGGGCGGCGCTCACCGCGCCCCTGGTGCTGACGCGCGAGAACATGGCTTTTGTGCCGCCGATCCTTTTCCTATATATTTTCTGGCAACACGGATGGAAGACGGGCATTCTTGCGGCTCTTTGCGCGGGAGTTTTATTCGCAGGAGGCAATGCGTTCTACTTCCCGGACAATCTAAAGTTTTGGGTGACGCGTGTTCCCGGTTCCCTTGCCCGCTTCATCAGCGATTGGCAGATGCCGAATCCTGGAATCATGGAAGACCTGCCAGAACCTGAGGAATCCAATTTATACAGGATGATCCTATATTTCTGGTTGACCTTCCGCTTGCATTTTGTTTCCCTCGTCAGCGCGGTGACAGTCTGGCTGCTATGGCCCCTGAAAGGGACGCGTCCGCTAACAGAACGGATGCGCGCCGCCATCTTTTTGAGTGCGTTGTTGCTGGTTTTATACGCCGCGCATATTCAAGCCGCATTTTTTGGCGAGTTTTGCATCTCATGCATTCTCCTGTATGTCGGTTATTTCGACTTCATTGGGTTGATGCTGTTGGTGATTGCCGCGCCTTTCCTCGCAAGGGAATTATCCCGGTTCAGGAGAGTGATTATTTTTGTCGTCATTGGGTTGCTGGTATTTGGCATCGGATTTAGTTCGCACGAAGACCTGAGCGCGGATTTTGCAAAAGCGATGATCGAGCGTATGGATAAAGTTTATTTGTGGAATGCGCTGCTGTTCGTTACAAAATTGCCGCATCTCTTGTTATTCAGGGTGTCGTTCGTTTTGCTGGTCAGTTTTTTGGTGGTGGTGTTTGGGTGGATTGGGCTGAGGCTTGTATCCCGCCGATTGGACGGCGAACAGGTGTCGGGTGGAAAGATCGGGCTCGTCGCATTGAATCTGTTTCTCATCGCAGGCTTGATATTATCCCCGACAGGCATCCTGGGAGGCGGCAGTGACTTCTTCGATTGTGGAGGGACGGATGTATTCGCATCCTATGAAAGAGCTGGGCAGGAGTTGAGCGCGGTCATCGAACCCGGTTCCACGATTTATTGGGAAGGGCGCCTGCTTGCGATCTTTCTATATTTGCCCGACGTGAAAATTTATCCTCCGCAGATGAACCACGTACATTCATATTTCAAGGGCGGAGATTCAGATACGCTTCTGCGATTTAGCCAATGGAACGATGAACTAGCGCGTAAATGGCTTGCAGAGGCTGACTATATTTTGTTCCAAAGCACTGAAAAGGTATTCTTAACTGACGAGATTCTGGAGTCGGGGAATTATGTGAAAGTGATGTCTGCTCCCAAGGCGGAGAAATGCCGCTGGCAATCCGTGATCAATGTATATCAACGAGCAAAGCCGTAGGTTAGGAACTTATTGTGCTCCTAACCCAGATATGCCGAAACCAAAAAGGCTAACCGCGAAGGCCGCAAAGCGCGCGAAGGCTTAAAAAGTTTTCTTGGCGTTCTTAGCGTGCTTGGCGGTTCAAAACTTCTTGCATAAAAAAGAATTTTGCCGATAAGGTATTAATGTTTCGTGAACGATTTTCCCGGTGGCGTGAAGATAATCTCCTGCGCCGAGTCCTCCGCAACAGCAGTTACCTGTTCAGCAGTAACGCCGTTTCCGCCGCGCTCGGTTTCGTGCAGGGAATCCTTGCCACGCGCCTGATCGGTGTGGATGGCTACGGTCTTGCCAATGGCACGATCATTATGTTCGCGTCCAACGTCAACAACCTGCTCTCGTTTCGGATGAGCGAGGTGGTTGTCAAGTTTTACGGCGACGCTTTGCAAGCCGGGGATAAAGACCGCGCCGCCGCCATCGCAAAAGGGATTGGTCTGATCGAAGCCGTGACATCGGTCATCACGTTTCTTGTTTTGATCCTGCTCACGCCCTGGGCGGCGCGCGCCCTTGGCAAGGATATACAGACCGCCCCGCTCTTCGCGTTTTATGGGTTGGTGATTCTCGCCAACCTCATCTATGAAACCTCGCGCGGCGTTTTGCAGACCGCCCGCCGCTTTGACCTGATCGGGCGCATCACGATGATCCAAAGTCTCATCACTGCGGGACTGATCGCTACTGCCTTCATTATGCAACGCGGCATCCTTGAGATTCTTGCGGCATATCTTCTTGGGAAGTTTTTTGCAGGTGTCACCATTGGAATATTTGCCATGCGTGAACTAAATCGCGACATCAACCCGAACTGGTGGCGCGCGTCGCTTAAGCAGGTCGGCAACTGGCGTGAGATTCTCGGTTTCGCGTTCAGCACCAACTTGAACGGCACGGTCAACCTCATTGCCCGCGATAGCGCACCTCTCATCCTCGTCTGGCTGCGCCCGGCGGACGTGGCTCATCTCGAAGTAGGATACTTCAGGCTGGCGCTGAGTCTCATCAACACAGCCATATTGCCCATCGAGCCGTTTATCTGGCCCACCTACGCCGAGATCACACGCACGATTACTGAACGCAAATGGCGCGAGACCAAAATCCTCTTGCGCCGCGTGAGTCTCATCTCCGCGGCATGGATGGCTTTCGCAGGCGGCGGGCTGGCGCTGATTGGCTTCTGGCTCATCCCATTTCTTTACACGCCCGAAGCCGCGCCTGTATACCCGGCTGTTTTGATTTTACTTGTTGGCTATGGCTTCGGCAATGTCTTCACATGGAATCGTCCGCTACTGCTCGCGCTCGGCAAGCCGTCTTATCCACTCGTCATTGCGGCAATCGTCGGAGTGATCGAACTTGCCCTTGCCTTCGCGCTTGTGCCGCGCTTTGGATATCTCGCGCAAGCCGCACTGCTCTCAGCCTATTTCGTTGTTGCCATTGGTTTGATTACACTGCGCGGCTTGCGTGAAATCCGCCTTCAAGAATCGAGCGCGTCATGAAGATCGTCGCAATTGCAGGCTCGACGATCCCCTCCGATACTGCCAACAGTATGCAGGTGATGAAAGCCTGCTATGCCCTTGCACAACTTGGTCACGAACTAACACTCATCGTGCCAGGCAATCCCCAATCATCAATCCTCAATCGTAAATCGGAAACACTTGCACCGCACGCAAGTGCAGGTGTCGTAAATCTGAAATCGCACTACGGTCTTCAAACCGATTTTCCAATTGAATGGCTTTCCTCATCAAGCCGCCGTCTGTTCACGTGGCAATCTGTTCGCCGCGCCCGCGCGCTCAAGCCTGATCTGCTTTACGTTTGGTTCCCTCAATCAGCGGTTTTTGGTCTGTTGCATAAACTGCCTGTTGTTTTTGAAATTCATATCCAACCTACTGGACTTCTTGGTCCTGCGTGGCATCGCGCCTTTGCGAACTTGCGCGGGCGCAAGCGACTCGTCTCCATTACTCGCGCGTTGGTGGATATGCTTGAACGCAACTACAACATGCGACTCAAATCGGATGAAGTGGTCATCGCGCCGAACGGTGTGGATTTGGAACGCTTCGCCTCAATCCCTGACCCGGTCACTGCGCGCCGTCAACTCAACCTGAGCGAAGTCACAACCGTGATGTGCACCGGTCACCTCTACGCAGGTCGCGGCGCGGAGTTATTCCTCGCGCTCGCCAAATCCATTCCGCAAGCGCACTTCGTTTGGGTAGGCGGCCATCCTGAAGATGTAAACACATGGAAACATCGCGCCGAAGCTGATAACATAACCAACATCGCATTCACAGGCTTCATCCCCAACCGCGACCTGCCACTCTATCAAGCCGCTGCGGATATATTGCTCATGCCATACAGCCGTTCCATTATGGGCTCCAGCGGAACAGCAGACTCAGCCAGCGTGGCAAGCCCGATGAAAATGTTCGAATACATGGCGGCGGGTCGCGCGATTGTCACAGCCGATTTGCCTGTGATACGGGAAGTGTTGAATGAAAAGGACGCGGTATTTTGCGAACCAGATGAAGTTGGAGACTGGAGATTGGAGATTGAGGGGTTGATGGGAGATGATGCGCGCAGGGTCGAGTTGGGGAGTCAAGCGCGGAGGGATGTGGAGAAGTTTTCGTGGCTGGCGAGGGAGGAGAGGGTGTTGGAGGGGTTTCTGGGGCAAGGTAGTTTGTAACTGGTCGCGTTATCCCTTAACGAAGGCGACCAACTTGGCAGGAGTCTCTGGCCGGGTGGCGAAGCATTGCCCTTTCTTGAATCACCTCTCATCGTACAATCCATAAGGCTTTGCAAGATTAGGAATCTTCCCAAACCTTTTCGTTTTTTTTCTACCCCTTGACACTGCTACTCATCGGTAGGTGGCTCTTTCCTGCCTTGCTCGATAACGGAGGAAAACCATGCCGTTGCCAAAGCGGCATTCCTCCATAAGCTCGAGCTCCAATCGGACATTGTTAGGGAGAGATTGTTTTCCACCTCCCACTATGATAGGTGTGAGGAACAAATGGCACTCGTCGATCAACCCTGATCTAAAGGCGTGGGCGGCGAGACTGGGACCACCGATGAGGATATCATGTTCCGCAGTCTCTTTCCGTTGTCTAATTGCTTCCGAATCGAAGTTTCGCGCAATCTGCGTCTTGCGAGTGGATACAGCCTGCAATGTCTTGGAGTATACGATTTTGTTGGCTGCCTGCCATATCTCCGCGAAATCGCGCGTGAGTGGGGACTCGGCGGCTAAGTTGGGGTGGGTCTCCCAGCCCACCATTGTCTCATACATCCGACGTCCGTAGATATAAGTGCCAGCCGCACGTTCGAGGTTGTTGATGAATCTGTGCACTTCCTCGTCTGGCACCGCCCAGTCAAACTTGCCGTCCGTGTCCTCGATGTAGCCGTCGAGTGACGAGATTGCCGAGTAGATCAGGCGAGCCATACTGGACCTCCTTTTGTGAGTGGTATCTGTAATTCAAATCGCTTCATCAAAAAACCCGCGAATGGCTCAAGAGCCAGCTAACGGCTTGCGCTACCCGCCGGTAGGTGGGACGAGACAACGCCGCTTTGACGGAACCAGCTTTGAGCCACGAAAACTGCCTGAAAACGCGGCGAGTCCCACCAGTCGGGTGCACGCTTTGTTAGGTGGCGTTTTGTTAGACACTTTGATGGTCGCGAAGACATTGCGACAATCCTTGCCTAAACTCTTCCTCCGTCATAGTAACCAAATTGCCTCCAGTGAAAAAGGGATCATCAGTTACCTCTTTAAGTGCAAACAAAGGTAAAGCAAACTCTCCCAATTCTGATTGTCCCTCGAATTCCATTTCTGCCAGGATCAAACCTTGATGGCGACCTTCAAAAACATCAATGCTAAAATTATGGTTTTGTGCACTGTATGGGTAACGTTTTTTCTTGATAATCTTTCCGTTTAAGAATTCAAGGTGATTGTATTCTTCTTCTGTCAGGTATAAATTCGTAATCGTGGTTTCGTATGTATTTTGGGTTTCGGAGCGATACTTTTGGGTTAGTTTGTAAATGGTCTCATTCCCCGAAACCGACTTCATCTGCCGCAGGCGGAGCCGTGTATTGGGAAAATAACGATCGGTAATCAGCCAACCATTTGTATTTTCAAGTAAATCATCTGGAATGTTTTTCAACAAATATCTGCGCTCAGTTTCTAAACACGCATATTTTCCAATCCGTTACGAAGTCATTTGTTCACTTTCCTTGAAATGGTTTGTCTTTGTTTCTGTTTCAGCCACCTAACGGTTTGCGTTAGTGGTTTGTGGGCGGGCTGGGAAAATGCCTGAGAGCAGAAAAAACTCAAAGCCACGCTGCGCGAAATGCTTGAAAATGCGGCAGGGTCATCATAATCAACCCATTCGGGTTCGCAAACAAGATTGCCTTTCTCGGAATTCATTATTCTGACTTAGAGAAGAGATAATTTCTAGTGCAGGGTTGAAACAGATCAGGATTTTCCTTAAGCGCGCTCATTCAGGGACATGGTGAAGTCGAAGTCGCCCGGCGACTGACCATAGCTGGTCAGCAGCGCGGCGGCCTCGCTGCGGTGCTGCGTGGCATGGATGATGACATCCAGCAGGATGTGCCACACGACATGCTCGCGCATCGCACCGGGGATGACATAGCGGATCGTGCCGTTCAGCGTTTCCTCGGTCAATGTGTCGAGATAAGCCCGCATCTCCTGTTGTTCTATCATCCAGCGCTCTCGCAGCACGGCGAGTGTCGGAAAGGCGTCTTCGTGAAGCTCGGTCGCATCATAGGCCGCCTCGTCTGCCAGAGGTTCCTGGTAATACCCCTGGAGTGTGATCCGCTGCTGCCAGAGGTTGTCCAGCATGTGGACCATCGTGGCGCGCAGCCCTCCGCGCCCGTAGGAGGTCGGGGCGGCGTACTGCTCCGGACTCACCCTAGCGCAGGCTGCCAGGATGCGCGCATCAGCCCAGTCATTGTAATCATACAGCAGCTTGATTTCATCGATTTTCATCGTAGTATCTCCGTTAAGCGGATAAGGAAATTTAGACACGAAAACGGGCATAATTAAGGTGCAGTTTGTGGAGAGAAAACTATGCCCAACGGTTTGCGTTACTGGCGCTGGGGCGGGCGTGGACTCTGCTTGGAAGCAGAAAAAACTCGAAGCCAGAAAAATTGCTCGAAAATGCCGCAGAATCCCACACGTCAGGTGCACGCTTTGTTGGCTGGCGTTTTGTTTTGCAAGACTCTACTTGCTGTTAAGAACAGATGCACGCTCGTAATTCACGACAATGACGCCATTCGGGGTGACTTTGCTTTCCGTC
>CAZIYY010000169.1:0-9964 GCA_964543585.1 uncultured Anaerolinea sp.
TCACACCTGCACTTGCGCCAGGTGCAAGTGTCTTTCCAATTTCTTTAGAGATAATATTTCGCTCTGACTTCAACTGCTCCACTTCAGTGAGCAGGGCGCGACGTTTTTCATCCAGCCTTAGGATATCATCTATGGGGGATGAACCCATTTGGCGATTCTTGAGCGCCGTGCGAACAAGATCGGGCTGTTCGCGGATGAGATTTAGATCTAACATGGTTGCACCTCCAGTGCGTTCTGGGGTCATGGACTTGCTGCATGATGTCATCAGCAATCTGATGGACTCCAGAAAAAAGAATACGCCCCCGGTCCATTTGCAGGACGAGGGGGCGTCTCGTGGTGCCACCTGCTTTCATTATTACCCCCTCTCCTTTCAGGAGCGGGCCGGGGTGAGGTCGTTCACGGCAATAATCTCAGACTTGCGCTGTAACGGGCGCTCACGTCTCTCTTACAACAGGTCACGTTTGAAACATGACCTGCCCCTGCGAGAGCAACTTTGGTGAAGCGGATTTCACTGCCTGCCCGACCGTCTCACACTGACCGACGGCTCTCTGCACTTTGCGGGATGAGCAGTTACTTGTCTTCACGCTGTCTTATTGAACGTGATTATACACTTCTGCGGAAGCGTGTCAAGAAGCGCAATTCAAATATAATTGGGATATCCCAAAGCGAATTGGAGAGACGATGTTACATAGGATGCGCCAATATCAAAGATTTGAATCGAAAGACTTGCGAATGATTGGCAAGCGAATACAGGATGGCATCGAAAATCAACTGCTGGTCATGCAAACACCATTCGGTTATCGCCGTGTCGCGGAGTTGTTTCGCCCCGAAAGCGAAGGTTCGTGCGCGGCGATTCTATATTCTCATTGGTACGAGCCAGAGTCGCGGGATTCGAATCGCAGTCAATTTGTGGAGGAGGCACAGGAGATGGCGCGCGGCGGCGCAGTGTGTCTCTTGATCGAAACTCTATGGTCTGATCCTGATTTCTTTCTCAAACGCACGCAGGCTGATGATGCGCTGAATTCAATGGAGGAAGTTATGAATACCCGCCGCGCGATGGATTTGCTTTTGTCACAACCCAACATGGACTCCAAACGATTTGCATACGTCGGACATGATTTCGGCGGGATGTATGGCGTGCTCACGGGGAGCTTGGATCAACGTCCGACGCATTATGTCGTCATGGCGGCAACGCCTCGTTTCCCGGACTGGTATTTGTATTCCCCTAAAATGGAAGGAGAGGCTCGGGAGGCGTTTATCCGCCAAATGTCAGAAATGGATCCGATCGCTCATGTCCCAATTCTTTCCCCTGCATCTGTCTTCTTTCAATTTGGAACGGACGACCCTCACGTGCCGAAAGAACGCGCCGAAGAATTCTTCGCGGTGGCCAAAGAACCCAAAGAGATGAAATGGTATGAGGCTGGTCGCGGACTCAATGCAGACTCAACCAGCGATAGAAAAGCCTGGCTGCGGGAAAGGCTTGGGCTCAAGTAGGAAACGGGATCATGTCACAGACGCGATCAGGATGAATAAGGGGATCAGGCTTCGGCTGGGGTTGAAGCGGCGCTTTTCATTCGATAAATGGAACGATAAGTTGTGGTATATTTTGGTCAGGAGCAATCACTATGAATGAGCGTATCCTGATCATCGAAGACGACCAGCAGATTTTGAAACTCTTGCAACGCGGTTTAGCCTATGAAGGCTACACTGTAGATACGGCCACCGAAGGCCGCATGGGATTGATCCTGGCGCGTGACCATACCCCCGATCTTGTGATCCTGGACTGGATGCTGCCCGGCATGGACGGACTGGAGGTTTGTCATCGCCTGCGGACGGGGGGTTCGATCCCGATTTTGATGTTGACCGCAAAAGATACCGTTCAAGACCGAATTCAAGGACTGGATGCGGGCGCGGACGATTATATGATCAAGCCGTTCAATTTGGATGAATTATTGGCGCGTGTGCGCGCCCTGTTGCGGCGTACACAGCCTGAACGTATTCCCGTTCTGAAGTTTGCCGATCTTTCTCTGGATACCGGTTCGAGGCAGGCGGCACGCGGCGCTCGTTCCATTTCATTGACTGCAAAAGAGTATGAGTTGCTTGAGTTGTTCCTGCGGCACCCCAAACAGGTGTTGACCCGCGAAGTGATCTTTGACCGCGTTTGGGGATATGACTTTGGCGGCGAGAGCAATGTGCTTGAGGTGTATATCCGTTACCTGCGCCAGAAGCTGGAAGGCGAAGGGGAAATCCGTCTCATCCATACCGTGCGCGGCGTGGGATACGTGATGCGGGAAAATCCATAATCGCAAATCGCAAATACCAAATCGCAACTTGAATGTCCCTCCGCCTGCGCCTCACTTTGCTGTATTCAACGCTCATGGGGGCGATCCTTCTTGTGATCGGCGCGGCTGTCATCATTGTCGTCAGCGCCCTGTTGCTCAACCAAATAGATAATGCGCTTGAAGCCGCGCAGAAAAATATTATCGAAAATATTCTAGTCAACCCACTTGACAAAGTGGAGATTGACTTTACTGCCGCCGAGTTAACTTCGGATATCTATATGCAGGTTTGGGGATTGGACGGGAAATTGCAATCCAGTTTCGGCGCGCTTGAGAATTTCGAGAACAAACCTTTTGACCGCGATTCGCTGCGTATCACCCATCCCATTTATCGCGATCTAAAAGGGAATGTTTGGCATATCCGCGTATTAAGCATTCCATTGAAACAGGACGCTCATATCGTTGGCGTTCTACAAGTCGCTTACAGTCTTGATGTTGTGGATGCCGCTCGCTCAAGTTTGACCGACATTCTTTCCGTTATTTGGGTTGTCGCGGTCCTGTTTTCTGGAGTCGCCGTCTGGTTGACCCTGGGACAAACCCTCAAACCTCTGGAAGCCATCACCGCAACCGCCGAGCAGATCAACCGCGCGGATGATCTCTCGCGGCGCATCCCTTATCAAGGACCTGATAACGATGAAATCGGGAATCTGGTTGGCTCATTCAATCAAACATTAGAGAGGCTTGAGACGCTGTTTACTTCGCAACAACGCCTGCTTGCGGATGTCAGTCATGAATTGCGAACGCCTCTCACCGTGATCAAGGGCAACGTAGACCTGATGCGCCGCATGAAAAGTCTCGATGATGAGTCGCTGACGAGCATAGATCAGGAGTCGGGGCGCCTCTCCCGTCTCGTCGGTGGGTTGCTGCTGCTGGCTCAAGCAGAGACAGGCAAGCTTGCGCTCGCCATGAAACGAGTTGAGTTGGATTTACTGCTCACAGAAGTATTCCAGGAAATGAGCATTCTTGCAGGTAATCGCGTGAGCGTGCATTTGAACGAAATTGACCAGGTATATGTGAATGGAGACCGCGACCGTCTCAAGCAGGTGCTTATCAATCTGGTTGCAAACGCAATTCAATACACGCCATTGGGCGGAGAAGTTTTCCTGAGCCTTGAAAAGATCGGGGAACAAGCGCGCATCATTTGTCAGGATACAGGACCTGGCATCCCATCCGAAGACCTGCCCCACATCTTTGAGCGATTCTATCGCGCCGAGAAGTCACGCACACGCGGAAAAACGACGGGATCTGGCTTGGGTCTTTCCATTGCCAATTGGATTGTGGAACATCACGGCGGAAGAATTGAAGTGAATTCACGAGAGGGAATGGGGACAACGTTCGCGATATGGTTGCCTCTCTTTAGTCTCAAAGTCTGATAGTCGCTGGTTTTCTAGTCGCTAATTCCCAATCGTTTTGCCGCCTGCCTGCAAAGACCTGCCCCGTATCTTCGATGCCACTCATCGAGCATTGGACTTGATGAGACACCGTTGCGCGCGTCCTCATAAATTGGCGCGCCATAATAGACGTAACGCTTTGTCTGCGCGGACCATGTCCATTCGCCGCGTGAGATGACGCCAATTCCACCATTATATCCAGCCAGCGCAAGACGGGGATTACCATTTGCGGATGCAAGGGAACGCGATAAATAATTTAGTCCGCGTAACGCGTTTGTGTCAGGATTATAGGGATTTTCACCAGTATGAAAATGAAATGGCATGACTTGGAATAAACCTGCCGCGCCTGCGCCAGAAAGCGCGCGTGGATCCCCACAGGATTCGATCTGCATGATGACGGCGACCAGGTTCGGGTCCAGGGATGAAGCGTTTGCCCATTGAGTGATGTTCTGTGACCAATGCTGGATCTCGCGCGTGAAAATCGAAGATATGCCTGAGGAGGCTATCGGTTTGTTTTCCTGGAGCGCGATGGTTCGAATGGGTGTGTTCAGGGAGAAAAGCGCCAACAGGCCGGTGATCAAAAGGACGGCAAGCGGTGGAAGGAGATAAAAAGACAAACAGCCGCTGCCAGTTTCGTAGGCCGCGGCTGTCTGCCATTCGTCTTGATTTCGTGAGCGAGCGCGGGGCAAAGTGGGTTCCTCAATTCTGGGTAAGGGACCCGAGCTCGAAATGAGTTCGGAGTTATGGATTGCCGGAGTTTGCTACAGCAAATTTAGGCGTCGTAAGAGCGGTCGTTGCTCTGCCCGTTATGGGACACGGGATGATAGGTTGGTTCCTGGCGCATGAAAGATGTTTGTTGCGTGGGAGGCTTGGGCGCGGGGCGGAACGTATTTTGACTCTGCACGGGGCGATTCAAACTGGAAGCAGGGCGAAGGATGGGTTGATTGGCTGGTCGATACGTTTGTTGCTGCGCAGGACGCGGGTGGTTGTTACGCTCCGCGGCGCGATGCTCGTCGGTTGTGAACATGCGGTCGCCGGCCAGCGAGAAAGTTCCGATGATCAGCACGCGGATGAGCAAGATCATCACCGCCACAAAGATTGGAACAACTTTTGTCATGGTTGCAGCGCTGATGACCACGCCGCCCGATTGGCTTGTATTGTTGACAATGGCAACCGAGACTCCCCACCAGGTGAGCATGGCGTTGAATGCCGCCGCCAAAAGCCACGCACCGAAGAGGTAATAAACTTCCTTGGGTTCGTCGGCCCCCTGTTCAGGCGTGAAGATGCGGGCGATGCCTGCAAAGTCAATGCCACAAAAGGCGATGGCCAGAATGGTTGCCCAGCGGAAGCCTGCAAACGTCAGACCGCCAAGAACATCCAACAACGCGAACTGTGTTGTGCTGAAATTGAAGATCTCAAATGCCAGCAAAGCGCCGATGATCATCATGCCCCATGCCGCGCCGCGATTGAAACGGCGTCCGCGCAACAGGTCACGAAAAAGAGCGGCAAGTCCATCCCCAGGGTTTCTACGGTAGGTAGTCATTTCGACCTCCTTTGTCGGATAGGTGACAACTAAGGCAGATTATAGAACATACGTTCTAGTTTTGTCAAGGTTTTATAAGAGAGATTCTCCAGGCGGGTAATGATTTGGTCATTTCATGTTAGACTTCCGAACCACTGCCTATGGCTATCCCAAAGACATGACTCAATCCGCTTTATCAATGGGGTTTTGGGCGCGGGAAATTGAACATTGGCACATGGTAAAATCAGGTGGGAATAAAGAGAATCACGCTCATGGACAACCGCCCTCTTCTCGAAAAACTAACTAAATCATTCAACCGCAATGATCTAACGCTGTTCTTTCAAGCAGGTGGAAAATTCAAGCCTGAGAAGGAAGATTACGAGCATTTCCTTGAAAAAGAAAACTTTGTAAAAGACCTGGTCAAACTCGGCAAAATTGACTTTGAAGATGGGCGGCGTTTGGTCCTGCTTGCTGGCGAAGTGGATAAGGAACTCACTTCACATAGCGGTAAGTTGAAACAATATGATATCGCAAAGAAAGTATTGAAGGTTGGATATATAGACGCAGGAATTTTTATCTTTCACGATGACGCGGGGCATTTCAGGTTCAGTTTAATTACCGCACAATACACGGGCGCAAAGCGGGAATTCAACAATTTTCGGCGTTATACCTATTTTGTTTCGGCTGATTTGCCAAACAAAACATTCCTTAATCAAATTGGAAAAGCAAACTTTTCCAGTATTGACCATCTTCTACGCGCATTTTCGCTTGAAGCAGTTTCGGATGATTTCTACAATGACTTCAAACCAAAGTTTGATGAAATTGCAAATTCTGTCAAAGGCATAAAAGAAGAATCCACTAAACAGGATTTTGCCCTGCTTTTTGTCATTCGCACGATCTTTCTTGGCTTTGTACAAAAGAAGGGCTGGCTTGGAGATAATCCCAATTTCATCTTGGATTTATGGGCAGATTACGATCAACATGCTAAAGAGAAAAATAGTTTTTACAACGAATGGCTAAAACCTCTATTCTTTGAAGCCTTGAATACACCTCCTGGGCGGAAAGTCTCTTATGGCAACGCGCCATTTTCCAAAAAGACCGAAGAAGCCTTGCAGATGTCGCCTTATCTCAACGGTGAATTGTTCAAGGTAAAGCGCGGCGTGGACGATTTGGAATTATGGATTCCTGACAAACACATCAAGGAATTCTTTGACTTCCTATTTCAGTACAACTTCACCATTGAAGAAAACAAATTGTATGACGAAGAACTGGAACTCAACCCTGAATTCCTGGGAATCATCTTTGAACGTTTGGTGAACAAGGAAAATGGCGCAGTGTACACCCCGCGCACCGAAGTGGATTTGATGTGCCGCATGGCATTGGTCAAATGGCTGGAGAAAAACACCTCAGCCAGCCAAGTGGATTTATACCACCTGCTTTTCCGCGAGGCAGGAAGCGGACAGGAACATGATGAAGCCCAAAAGCAAGGTGATTTTTCGCCAAAACAAATCCGTGAGTTGATTGAACGGCTTGAAAACGTCACCGTTTGTGACCCTGCCGCTGGTTCGGGGGCATTTGAAGTTGGTATGATGCTTGTTCTTGCCGAAGTGCTTGAAAGTTTATATTCTCGCAACAACACACCAAGGGAATTAAAAGACAAAGCGCCAACACCCTTTGAACGTAAAAAAGGAATTATCGCTAATTCTCTTTACGGCGTGGAAGTAAAACGCTGGGCAGTGTGGATCAATCACTTACGCCTGTGGCTCAGTCTGTTTGTAGATATGCCCAATGAAACAGATAATGATCGCGCGCAATTTCGTTATTCACAAAAACCTTTATTGCCCAATTTGGGCTTCAAAGTGCGTGCGGGTGATTCGCTTATACAGCGTATTGGCTCACGAACGTTTCCTATATCTGGACATGCCAATCTGTCGCCAGCAATCAAGGCAAAAATTACTACACTAAAAAAGAGCAAGCGCGATTTCTTCTACAACCAAAGCGATGATTTTACGAAAATTGACCATGAAGAACTTCTGGTCTTTCAAGCCATTTTGGACGCAGAAATTGAAGAGAAGAGCGCCCAAATTAAAAAGTTATTTGCGCCTCAACCCAAGCAAATGACTGCTGATATTTTTGAAACCAAAACCACCAAACAGCAGGAAATGGACTTAGCGGCATTGACCAAAAATCAGCGCGAGCAACTGCAAACCGAAATTGACGAACTGCAAGCGCAAAAGAAAAGCCTGAAAGAAGAACGCCCTTTCTTGTGGAGCATTGAATTTGCCGAGGTATTTTTTGACGCGGGTGGATTCGACATAATTATCGGAAACCCACCTTATGTGAGACTGGAAGATATTTCTGACCCATACAACCTGCTTGAAGTGAAAGATTATAAAGATGCTTTGCAAGAAATGCTTCGCCTTGATTTTCCAGACCATTTTGCAAAATCTCGAAGTAACCTGGCCGAATTCCGCAAAGGACGAAAACCCGACGGACATTCAGACTTATACACTTATTTTTATGTTCGGTCCTTGCGTTTGTTGAATAAAAAGGGAGTTCACGTTTTTATTTGCTCTAATTCATGGCTTGATGTTGGCTATGGAACGTGGTTACAAGAATTTCTTTTACACAATATACATATGTGTTTTATCATCGACAATCAAGCGCGACGGTCTTTCATTAGCGCCGATGTAAATACGATTATCACAATCTTCGATTCATCTGAAGAAACGCTAAGCGAAAACTATCTTTGCAAGTTTGTTGCTTTCAAACAGCCGTTTGAAGATGTAATAACTACCGAGAACTTGATCGAAATCGAATCGTCCGCATTCATAAAAAGAAACAGCTTATATCGTATGTTTCCAATAAATATGTCATCTCTTATTGAAGAAGGAAGCGAATACGAAAGCGAAGAAGCCATTGGATTAACAAAATATGTAGGTAGCAAATGGGGAGGAAAATACCTGCGCGCCCCCGATGTCTATTTTGCGATCCTAACCGCTGGAAAAGAAAAATTCGTTAAGTTAAGCGAATTAGCTAATGTTAGGCGTGGCTTTACTACTGGCGCAGATGGTTGGTTCTACTTAAGTGCATCAAGAGCTAAAGAATTGGGTATCGAGAAAAAATATCTAAAACCAATACTTACAAATCCAGGCGATCATAATATAACTAGTATTTTAGTTGCCCCTCAGAACGCTGATTTATTAATGATCTGGACAAAAGCAGACAAAAAGGACTTAAAGAATACAAAGTTACTAAAGTGGATTATCGAGGGAGAGACGGGTTCATTTAAAGGACGTGGTAGTTCGTCAAGCATTCCAGCAATGCGTCCTAGCGTTATGGGACGGAAAAGATGGTATGAACTACCAGATCGTGAACCTTCACCGATTCTTTGGATTGAAGTAAAGAAACGAAGATCATTCACCTTACTTAACAATGCTGAGTTATTAGCGGACAGAAGTTTCTATGATATTTTGCCAAATAATGATGTTGACACAAAGCTATTATGCGCCCTTTTAAACTCAACTATCATTGCTTTGTTCTGTGAAATTCAAGGAAATGCACCTGGTGGAAGTGGCGCAGGTGTACAAATGACAGTACGCGAAGTTCGGCGGATAAAGATAATAGACAGAAGGTTTATAACTGAATCGCAAAAAGAAAAAATTCTTGTTGCGTTTGAAAAAATGTGTCAAAGACCAATTGGTCCGATTTATGATGATATTCTCAACAAAGATAGAATGGCATTGGATAAGATAGTCCTTGAGATCCTAGAATTGGATAGCGGCGTACTCAATGAACTTTACACCGCCATTTCTGAGTTAGTAAAAAATCGTTTGAAAAAGGCTAGCGGCAGTTAAGTGTTCGCAAGTCAAAGAGGCAAAGATAATAATTCTATGGATATAGAAACTTACCATTTGGTAATTCGTTTTTCCGACAGTAGATTTCGTATTGAAGATGTTGTAGACGCACACAACGAAATAGTGTCAAATGTTGGGTATGTTTGGTTTGGAAAAATGGGGCTTCCAATATCCGTAACTAAGATTGATCATTTAAAACAACAAATTGCCATAAAGCGCCCAACTTTTGTTTATTTAGTGAAAAATTTTAGAATGAAGTCATCTTTTTACAAGGCTAACATTCTTGACATCACAAGGCAATTGCCAGCCATTGAAGTGGAAAATTTTCCAAATTATTATAGACAATACGATTTAATTAACTATATAAAAACTTGGCTAAAAATTTCGAAAGTCGTACCCGTCAACAGCGAGGAGATTGATAACATAAAAGTTGTAAAGTCAGTTTTTACGCTTCGCGAAACTTTATCAAGAAGTGCTTCAGGGCATTTTTGGGTAAAAAAAATGAAAGCCAGCAACTAATTATTCAATAAATAACTATGACTACTAATGCTTTTATTACTAACTCCAAGTCACGCACGCTGAAAAAGCGTTTGGATGAACTCATTCAACACAGCAAGGAGCTCAAATTCCTTGTGGGCTATTTCTATTTCTCTGGCTGGCGCGAACTGTACGAAAGCCTGAAAAGTCAAAACGACCTGACGATCAAGTTACTGAAGACTTCCGAAGTCTCAAAGACTTCGGAAGTCTGGAAGGCGTACAAGTCCGCGCATGAGGAGACGATGTCCGTGACGGAGGGTATTGTCAAAGTGTCAAGTACCCATTTTATATACCAATGATAAATAGACACGCTTCGCA
>CAZIYY010000170.1:0-9937 GCA_964543585.1 uncultured Anaerolinea sp.
TCCATCGCATGTTGAGGTTGTTATCCTGTGAAACTTGAATTTCAAAACACTCTCTTAGGCAAAACCCAGTAGCGCGCGTTCTCTAACGTGCGCTGTGCATAAGTGGCATTAGGGAACGCCTCCTACGCTCAAAAATTGTGATTCTGCGTAAGGTGAGTTATTTACTCATGTTACTCACCATAGGGTGCCCCGTCTGGATCGTCGAGTAATTTGCTCTTGCCAATCGCGCTGAATTGCAGATGATGTTGTTGCGCAGACGTGTTGACGAATAAATATGGATGGGTCGCCCCTACGCCTCCACAAGAATACATTGCGTAAGGTGAGTTATTTAAGTCCTTGCCAAAAAGCGGCGCAGGCTCATACGCCGTTGAACCGACACGCTGAGACGCAGCGATGGCGTGTCGTTGTGCGCCTCTATGCTACATCTACTCCTGTCGCGCGCGCCAGCAACTTATGAACCAAGGCAGTTGGCAACACCAACACCACATGTACCACCGCGCTCAAACCAAAGATCACTGCAACTGAACTCAAGAAATTACTTATGAATGGAGCGACATTATTCAACATCCACGGTCCCGCGCCGATCAGCAGGGTAATTGAAAACAGCACACCCACTGATATGACCAATTCCAGCCACGCGTGGCGGTCTGACTCTGAAGGCATCATCGTACTGCTGACTGCGAAGGTGAGATAAAACCACAAGTAAAAATCTTTGACATGTGGCAACGCATTAATTCCCATCCAGAATAAACTGAATTGACTGTTGCGTAACACATCCCATAACACGCGCATCTCAAGACGATAGATCGAGACATACGCGACGAATAAGGTTCCCACGATCAGGGGCGCCGCGCCGATCAACGAATCGCGCACCAGGTCGGCTCTTGCGGTTTCAACGTAACCGAGTTGCAAACGTCCATCGGGTAAAGGTCGCGGGATGAGGGAGAATCGTCCCGTAGGCACGCGCAAAATCTTCGCCATCAGAAAATGACTCAACTCATGTAGGAATACGCCGGGGAGAAAGATCATCGAGAAAATGCCCATGGTGAGACTCGCATCGCGCGTGATAATTAGAAACACGGCTTGTATCTCGCGATGCAAAAGCCGCTGAAGCAGTATCAGCGGCACGAGCATGACGATGAACCATAAAAATCCTGTGAGTTGAGTATTCATAAACTCCCCCGATTATAAAACTATCAATTCAATATGTCATTGCGAGTGCTGGTCGAGTAGCCAATGTTCGTCGGGCGTATCGAGACTAGATGAAGCAATCCCCCTCACCTGCGCTTGGTCTCGACACCTGCACTTGCGTGCTGGTGCAAGTGTACGAGCGAGAAAGGCGCTCGCCCTACTCGACCAACGCCGCTCAACGCGAAGATGCCTGTGCTGCTTTCGTGATCGCTACAAACTCATCGGCTTTGAGACTTGCGCCGCCGACCAATGCGCCGTCAATTTCAGGTTGTGAGAAAAACTCCGTTGCGTTGGATGCCGTGACCGATCCGCCATATTGTATTCGAATGGATTGCGCGGTCTGCGCGCCGAACAGATCGCTTAACGCGGGACGAATGACTTGAGCGAGGACTCCATTCGCGTTCTCCCCGCTGGAGGCTTTGCCTGTGCCGATTGCCCAGACGGGTTCATACGCGATGATAATGCGCGGCGCAAAAACAGAGTCAATCCCAGCCAAGCCCAGGCTGATTTGACGACGAACAACCTCGGACGTGAGCCCTGATTCGTACTGATCCAAAGTCTCACCAACACAAACGATTGGGGTGAGGTCAAATTTTTCCGCGGCGCGAAGTTTTCGATTCACGTTCTCATCCGTCTCACCGAAATAGGCGCGCCGCTCCGAGTGACCGATAATGATATAGGAACAAAATTCCTTCACCATGCCCGGCGCAAGTTCACCGGTGAACGCGCCCTTCTCCTCCCAGTGCATGTTCTGCGCGCCGAGGTAAATGTCAGTTCCCTCGAGCATGGCAGATAACGCGGGCAGGGAAGTGGAGGGAGGGCACAACACTTTCTCCACTCCCGGGATTTCGCGCAAGGGCGCGCTGATGTGACTGACCAGGTCACGCGCTTCCGCGACCGTCTTGTTCATCTTCCAGTTTCCAGCGACAACGGGGATGCGATTCATTTCGGGTATCCTATCGGTGAAATCTTTGTATAAAAAGAATTTTTGAACCGCCAAGCCCGCGAAGTGCGCTACACCTGCCCTGGCGGGCGGTGCCAGGGAGAAAACCTTCTAAACTTCGCGATCTTTGCGCTCTTCGCGGTGAATCGTTTTGGTGCAGCGGCGACTGAGTTATGGCATCTTCTTCAAGAGTTCATCCGCGAATAATCGAATCCACTCAGGCGTGGAAGTATGATCGTCCACGAGACCCTGCAAGATTCTGCGCGCTCTTTCCTGATCGCCTTCCACCGAGGCAAACTCTCCTTCGAGCAGGTGTCCCTCCCGCGAGGTATCTTCAAGCCGATATGCCTGATTGAGAAGATCGTGCGCCTGGTCCCGGCGGCCCGAATAAAATGCATTGCGCGCTTGGGTGATCAGTGAGATCGTTTGATCCACCTCAGCGACCCTATCAAAGGGGACGATCATCGCCACTTCGGGTTTGTCAGCCGATTTATACAGCGCCTCGCGGAAGGCATCCTGAACATGCGCAGGCACGCCTTCATTCGTCAAGGATTTTGCCCTGGCAACCTGAAAATACATGAATGCAGCTGGCAGCCAGCCTTGCTGGCTTGCAAACTTTTCGCCCGCCTGCATATAAAACGGTTCATTGTCCGGTCCAGCAACCTTGACGATCTTTCCAAGCGTTTCATAGGTCGCGCCCGGCATCTTTGCATTCCAAAACGCGAGCGCCAGATCGAGTTGGGCGTTGAGATCGTTTGGGTGATCGTTGGCGCGCCTCTGCGCTTCCATCACTTCGGGAGGCAGAGGCTGTCCTTGTCCCCCTGGCCCCGGTGGGGGCAATGACGGCAAAGATGTTTGAACAGGTTGCGGGGTTGAGGTGGATTGCAAAACTACCGGAGTATCGGTAGGTGGCCTGGACGCGGCGATCAGCTTGGCAAAAAGGCGATTACTACGCGCGAACAGGATGAACCCAATGCAGAGGACGACAACGAGACTCGCGCTGATCCACAACCACGCGGATGCAGAACCGATTCTGCGTTTCGCATTCGACGCTGGACCTGCTACTGTTGGTTCAACCTTCGCGGCCCATTGAGTTGGTTCCGGCAACGCGGCGGCAGGCGCGGGTTCCACTTTCGCAACGGACTTCTCGGCAGGTCTCAATGGCTGTGAAATCCTTATGAAGGTCCCCTGCATGGGAACGCCGGCCTCCACCCACGCGGCTTTGAAAGCAGTCACCATTTGCGAAACATTTTCGTAGCGGTCCTCGCGTTCCTTTGCAAGCGACTTCAACAAGACGCGCTCTACTGACTCAGGCACACTTGGGTTTACCGTGTGAGGCAGCGGCAATGGCGAATAAATATGGTCGTGGATAACCGAGAACGGCGTATCGGCGTTGAACGGGACCCGCCCGACAACCATTTCATAAAGCATCACGGCAAAGGAATAAAGGTCGGTTCGTTCATCGAGATCCTTTTTCCCCATCGCTTGTTCGGGAGAAATATATTGCGGCGTGCCCATGATCATGTCTGTGGAAAGAGTCGACTCGCCCGATTGCGCGATGCGCGCAAGACCAAAATCCGCCAGATACATTTGTCCATCTTTTGCGACCAGCACATTGGACGGTTTAATGTCGCGATGCAGTACTCCCTGCCTGTGCGCGTAGGACAGCGCGGAGCCAACGGCATCCACAATTTTGGAAATTTCCTCCGAAGATAACGGACCTTGATCGAGTCTCGCCTTGAGCGTATCCCCCTCGATGAACTTCATCACCAAATACGGACGCTTCTCATACTCGGCATAATCATACACCGGGACAATATGCGGATGTTCCAGTTTCGCCACCACCCGCGCCTCGCGTTGAAAACGAGCCTCAAAAGTAACATCCTGATTGAACGCAGGATGAAGCGCCTTGATCGCTACGTAACGATCCAACGAGGCATGATAGGCTTTGAACACCGTCGCCATGCCGCCCTGACCGAGTTGTTCAATGATGCGATAAGGACCGACGTTTACACCGACAGCGAAAGGCATATCTTTTCTCCGCTTGAGATTTATTCGATTATAGCAGTGTTATTCGCGTTGAGTGGAGGTTCGAGCGGCAGCGAGAACCGTGGACGAAGCGCAGTATCTATCTTGTAAATGCGCTTCGTCTACCACTTCGTCCGGCTTTCGCGCAGTGTCCGCTCAGCGCGAGATGTTTTATTTATCCATCAACGCCGCGACGCCGGGCAATTCCTTGCCCTCCAAAAATTCAAGCGATGCGCCGCCGCCCGTTGACACGTGAGTCATCTGTTTCGCGACCCCCGCCTTCTTGACCGCGCTCGCCGAGTCGCCGCCTCCGATGACTGTGATCGCTTTGGATTCGGCTAACATGCGCGCCAGGGCAAACGTGCCTTCTGCAAACTTTGGCATCTCGAAGACGCCGACGGGTCCATTCCAAACGATCAATTTGGCTCCGTTTAGAGCAGTCTGATACGCGCTGACGGTTTTCGGGCCGACATCCAACATGCGCCAGCCAGCTGGAATCTTATCCACATCAACGATTTGCGTATTTGCGTCTGCATCGAATTTATCTGCAATGACCGCGTCCGCTGGTAATATCAATTTATCGCGCCACTTTGCCATGATAGTTTTTGCAGTTTCAAGTGAAGATTCTTCAACAAGACTATCCTGCATATTGAGTCCCTGCGCGGCTAAAAATGTATTCGCCATCCCGCCGCCGATGATCAACTTGTCGCATCTCGCCAGTAAGGTTTCAACGACCAGAATCTTATCGCTGATCTTCGCGCCGCCCAGAATCGCGATGTATGGATGCTCGGGATTCGCAACCGCGCGCCCAAGATATTCGAGTTCCTGTTCCATTAAAAAGCCAGAGACAGCCGGGAGAAACCGCGCAACTCCCTCTGTCGAGGAGTGTGCGCGATGCGCGGAGCCAAACGCGTCGTTGACGTAAACATCTCCGAGCCCAGCCATTTGTTTGGCGAGATCGAGATCGTCCTTTTCTTCGCCTGCATGGAAGCGCGTGTTCTCCAACATCAAGACTTCTCCGGGCTTGAGATCTTTCGCCATCTTTTCCACTTCCGCGCCAACACAATCGGGCGCCATCTTAACGGGAGTCCCTAACAGCGAAGATAAAACTTCGGAAGCAGGGCGTAGGCTGAACTCAGAGTCCGAGGCGGATTTTGGTCTCCCCAAATGACTCATCAAAATCAATGAAGCATTTTGCTCCAGAATATATTTAATCGTCGGCAAAGATGCCCTGATGCGTTTATCATCTGTCACCTTGCCCTCCGCCATCGGCACATTGAAATCCACGCGCATGAGCACGCGTTTGTTCTTGAGGTCAATGTCTTTGACTGTTTTTTTGTTCATGGGGGTAAGTACACAAGTATACAAGTACACACGTGTTTACGTGTCTACCTGTGCACCTGTTTGCTTTCAGAGACTCTTTGCCATCATCGCTGTGAGGTCTGCCGTGCGGCAGGCGTAACCCCATTCGTTGTCGTACCATGCGACCACTTTGACCATGTTGCCGATAACGAGCGTATCCATCGCACTGAACACGGATGAGAATGTTGTGCCGCGCAGGTCAGTCGAGACCAGCGCTTCATCGGTCACATCAAGGATGCCTTTCATCGAGCCGTTGGCATATTCAAGCATCGCATCGCGGATATCTTCCTTCGTGGCTTCCTTGTTGAGGGTGGCAGTGAAATCAACCACAGAGACGGTTGGCGTGGGCACGCGAAATGCCATGCCGCCAAATTTGCCTTTGAGTTCGGGGATAACGAGTCCTACTGCCTTCGCCGCGCCCGTTGCGGAGGGGACGATATTTTGCCCTGCGGCGCGCGCATCACGCATATCCTTCGCGCCGAGGTCTTGGAGTTTCTGCGAGTTGGTGTACGCGTGGACCGTGGTCAGCAAGCCTTTATCAATTCCGAATTTGTCGTTGAGCACTTTCGCAACAGGCGCAAGCCCGTTCGTTGTGCAGGAGGCGTTGGAAACGATGTTATGTTTTGCGGGGTCATATTTTTCGTCGTTCACGCCCAGCACGATGGTGATGTCTTCGTTCTTTGCAGGCGCAGAGATAATAACCTTCTTCGCGCCACCCGATTCGATATGGGCTTTGGCTTTCGTGGCATCTGTGAAAAAGCCGGTTGACTCGATCACGATGTCTACGCCCATATCCTTCCACTTAATCGCGGCGGGGTCTTTCTCCGCGGTGACCTTGACTGTCTTGCCATCAATAACAAGATTACCCTCCTTCACGTCGATGGAACCGGGATACTGCCCATAGGTTGAATCGTATTTCAATAGATGCGCGTTCGTGGCGGGGTCAAACAGGTCATTGATAGCGATCACTTCGATCTCGTCAGGGTGACGCTGTTTAATTGTGCGGAAGACGAGTCGTCCGATGCGCCCAAAGCCGTTGATGCCGATTTTTACGGTCATTTCAAACCTCCGAATTGATTTTGTGATGAAGAATTCAAAGCGATTTTATCATAGAGACTTGTGGGGATGAATAATGACAAATGTCCTTCGCATGGCTTTCGCAAAGTTGAAATTGTTTAAGAGAGCGTTTAAAAAATCACCACAAAGGCTTGTATTGAGCCTGTCAAAATGACATGAAGGTCACAAAGGTTTTAAAAAAGAAAAGAAAATCCGCGTAAATCCGTGAAATCTGTGGCTAAAATCTTTTTGTACGTAAATTAGCATACGCTTTACAGAATTTCAAAACACTCTCTAACGCGAATTGCGCCAATCTTCGAATGGCTCGAATATATCTCTAAAAATTCGCGAGGTTCGCCCATTCGCGATATTCGCGTTCTAAGCGCGCCGCAAATTTGAAGACTCGTCAATGGACTTTGCGAAGACCATAATGTCCTTCGTCTGCGCTCCGCTCAGGACGAAGTGTTATTCCAACGGACCCGTATATTCATCCAGGATTTCGATCAGGGTTTCCGCGAGTTTGATCGAATCATGCCGCCAGGGATGTTCTTTATCCGTCAGGTCGGTAACATGAGTACGCGAATCAGATAGCGTCTTCTCATCCGCGAGAACCCATTGGGAGTTTTCACTGAGCTTGCCTTCATAGTTATCGTTGCACAGCAGGACGTCGAAGATGCTGTCCCCGATGTGTTCCTCCAGAGCGCGCACGTGGTCGTAGCAGGAATACACATCCGTTTCGCCGGATTGCGTGGCGATATTGCACACGTACACTTTCAGCGCGCGGCTGGCATGGATCGCGCCGAGAAGGTCATGCACAAGCAGGTTCGGCAAAAGGCTGGTATATAAACTTCCCGGTCCGATGATCACCATATCTGCATTCAGAATCGCCTTGAGGACAGGCGGGAACGCGGGCGCGTCATTCGGCTCAAGCCACAGACGTCGGACTCGTCCCGCCATCTGAGGGATGCGGCTCTCTCCCTGAACCCGAACATCTATCGGGATATTAGGCAGTTGCAGGTCTGCCACAAGTTTTACATCGTGGAGTGTGGACGGGAGCACGCGCCCGTTTACAGATAACACCTTGCCCGATTCCGCAATCGCGCCTTCAATACTTCCTGTGATGTCCGCCAGCGCGGTGATGAAGAGATTTCCAAATGAATGTCCTTCCAATTCGCCCGCGTTGCTAAAGCGATATTGGAACAGTTGCGTGAGCATCTGCTCGTCGTTTGATAGCGCGGCAAGACAATTACGAATATCACCGGGAGGCAGGATCCCAAAACTCGCGCGCAATCGTCCCGATGATCCCCCATCATCCGCCACCGTGACGACTGCTGTCAGGTTGCGCGTATAAACTTTTAATCCGCGCAGAAGCGTGGCAAGTCCATGTCCGCCGCCGATGGTCACAATGCGCGGACCGCGTTCGCGTCGGCGATAGTCAGCTAATTCGTCCACGATCGTACGTCCGGGGCGAACAAACGGTTTCATCAATGAACGGTTGAGTCGATATATTCCATAGGAAATAAAACTGATCCCGATACCGCCAAAGACCAGCGCGCGCAAAACGCGCGGCAGAAATTGCAGCGAGGCAATGGAAAGAAGTTCAAGCAGGGCCGGGTTCGTTGATTCGGTTTGATACAGATCAAGCAATAAAACAGCAAACCCCACTCCCAACGCGGTCACGCCTGCGAGCATCAGGAATAACCAGCGCTTCACACCCAGCCCAGGCTTGAACCAGCGTGTCATTTCGCGGAAGGTTTGGGAAAAACGTTCTCGATTCGAGTTTTGTGATGTACTCATGAAAATGATAATAGCAGTATTGAGGGGAGGAGTCAAATGAAAAATGATCGTCAATCAAAAGTTGACTGTCGCCTTTCGTTTAACTCTGTGTCATAATTACCCACATGCTGAATCCCGATTATAAATATTGCCCGCGTTGCACGACCCCGCTGACTCACGAAGATCGCTTTGGAGCGCTGCGAGCCGTTTGCCCAAATTGCAAGTGGATCCATTTTATTGACCCGAAGGTCGCCGCGGCTGTGCTTGTCGAGCAGGATGAGCGCGTCCTTCTGGTGCGGCGCGCGGGCGAACCGTTTCGCGGACTATGGACCCTGCCCGCTGGTTTCATCAACAGCGGCGAGGACCCGGCTGAGGCGGCCGCGCGCGAATGTTTGGAGGAAACAGGCTTGAGCGTCCGCGTGACACGGGTCTTTGATATCGTCGCGGGCCGCGAACATCCCAACGGCGCGGATTTCGTCATCGTCTATGAAACCGAACTCATCGGCGGTGATTTGAAGCCCGACGATGACGCCGATGCCGCGGAGTGGTTCGCGCGTGATGGACTGCCGCCGCTGGCGTTTCAAGCCACTAAGAAAGTTTTGCTCAGATAGCAGAACTCCTCTGAAAATGTCACCCTGAGCAGAGCGAAGGGTCTCAAATGCCAAAAATAAGAGACTCTTCGGTCGCAAAAACCGCTTCCTCAGAGTGACATAGTGTTTTGGATAACTTGCAGTATTCGATCAACGTTGGTAATTAATAAAATCAAAATTCGCGACGAAGTTATTGTCGAAGTCGTATGCGACAATTCCGACTGAGTACTGGCCGTCCGCCGGGTAACTGGAATAGAAGGAGAAGCCCTGTTCACCCCAGGTGAAGGTGTCGTCGCTCAAAACATAATCATAAATTGGATTGTCATTGGCGTCATATTCATAATACTGGACGTAGTCTGTAAATTGGTCGCCAATCTGGGGTGTGATCTCCACGGGATTACTCGCTCCGTTGTTGTCGTTGTCGGGGAAGGCGTATGCATAGAGGAAGTTGCCGTCGGCGTCGAAGTACAATAAGGCATCCACCGGCGTTTTGCTCAACGTATCCGTATATTGTCCATTGACTGCATAAACTGTCTTCTCATCCGCGCTCAGGTATTCAACCGGCTCAAAGAGCGCAAACGCATCATGCTCCCCGTCGGTGAGCGTATAAAGCGTGGGGGACCATTCATATTGCACCTGCACCGGGCTTGCGCCATAATCCGGGGAGTTCACGCCGTCAATCGAAATTGTGTCCTCCGCAATATAGTACGAGACATCCGCAATCCAGTAGGACTCGGTAGCGGGATCCCAAAAATAAAGTGCGGTATGAATGTAAGCGACATTTCCCTCCACCGTAGTGGATACGGTCACAACCTCATCGCCGCTGATCTCCGTGTCAGAAATTTGAATGGGTCCGATGGTCAATTCAGAAGCGCCAGGCGCGACAATTTGGGCCGTGCGCGAGGGAGTGATGGCTTGTCCCTCCTGCGGGGCAAACTCCCGGCCGGTGTAATGGAAGGCTAGTACTCTACTAAATTGAATATTTGCATAG
>CAZIYY010000171.1:0-9896 GCA_964543585.1 uncultured Anaerolinea sp.
TTGGCTATGCCCTCTTCACCAATTACCTGGCCCTGTACCTGGTCTTCTTGCTCACACTGCCGATTATGCATATCATTGTCCAACTTGAGGAGAAGGAGTTGAAGGAGAGGTTTGGGCGTGACTACGAGGCGTATTGCCGACGTGTCCCCCGATATATTCCGAAAATCACTTGGGCCAGTCAGAAAGCGGCCTAACGCGAGCAGATCGTGCCACGTGCATATCCCTGCCAACTATGACTCTCATCCACTTCCCAACTGTCCTGTTCGATTGGGTTGATACCGTAATAAAGCTCATGATGCTCTCGGCGGTGTCCTCGCCGCCGAGGACGGCGGCTTGAGCAAAGAAAATTAAAATGCCAACTGATTTCTACGATCAAGTTCAAACTCTACGTAACATTGGCAATCCATTTGCACTTGCCACTGTTGTCCGCGCGGAGAAACCTACTTCTGCTAAAGTGGGCGCAAAAGCGATTATCACTCAGGCTGGGGCGTTGAGCGGTTGGATCGGTGGGAGTTGCGCCGAGCCGACTGTCAAACGCGAGGCGAAGAAAGCCTTGCAGGATGGTCAGCCTCGATTGATCCGTCTCTGTCCGCCGGAGAAAATGGGACAGGCTCCGCAGGAGGGTGTGATCGAAATCGCGCTGACCTGCATCAGTGGAGGCACGTTGGAGATTTACATCGAACCGCAACTCGCGCAGCCTCATCTGGTTGTGATCGGTCATCTCGCCACCGCCGAGGCGCTTGTCAGCCTGGCAAAGGATTTGGGCTGGCGCGTCAGCCTCATGGGTCTGGATGTGACGCGTGAGCGTTTTCCCAACGCAGATCACATTTTTGACGAACTTGATTTCTCGCGACTCACAATCAGCCGGAATACATATGTGGTTGTCGCAAGTCATGGTAACTATGATGAAGATATGCTTGTCGCCGCGCTTCAGTCTAACGCGTCGTATGTGGCCTTGATTGCAAGTAAAACCCGGTCGAAGGCCATCCTTCAATATTTGGGCGAATCCAATTTGACGCAGGAACAGATCACTATGCTCAAATATCCAGCGGGGTTGGATTTCGGCGCGGTGACTCCCGAAGAAATCGCACTTAGTATTTTGGCTGAGATCGTTCAGCGGCGCCGTCAGTCTCCACAAGCAACGCCCAATTCTCTAATCTCCAATTCTCCATTCTCTAAATCTTCACGCGAAGCCTCTAATCTCCAATTACCAATTACAAATAACCAATTACCGACCGAGGCCCTCGACCCCGTCTGCGGCATGACCGTCGAAATCGCCAACGCCCATTTCATTAGTGAGTACAATGGCAAGACTTACTATTTCTGCGCCGCCGGATGCAAACGCTCCTTTGATAAAGAGCCGGGGAAATACGTCCAACCCGCGACCTCTCCAAAGTGAACAATCGAGCCTTGAAATCACAATGACTTAATATCCAAAGTTGGATTCCTGTTTTCTGGCAATACATTGGGGAAAGAATATAGACACCCCGATGAGATTATGGTGTTAATGATTATAGAGTCTTTTTTCTCCTGCTCCAAGGATGATCAATGAAACCTGCCCCTTTTGAATATCATATTCCCGATTCACTCGAACAAGCCTTGAGTTTGATGTACCACCATGCTGGTGAAGCCAAGATACTTGCCGGCGGACAAAGCCTGGTGCCTGCGATGAATTTTCGTGTGGTTCAGCCGAGCGTGTTGATTGATTTGAATGGAGTGGGGGAGTTGGGTTTTATTCGTGAGGCGGGCGGGACAATTCGCATTGGGGCGATGGCGCGCGAACGACATCTGGAATTTGACTCTTCCATTGCAGAGCGGACTCCGCTTTTGCATGATGCGGTGCCTTTTATCGCGCAACCGCGGCACGATTGGCGGGAGCATCGTAAACGCCGATCCCGCCGCGGAATTACCGGTGCTCATGGTAGCATTGAGCGCGCGCTTGAAAGCAAAAAATGTTTCGAGTGAACGCTGGATCGACGCGCAGAATTTTTTTGTGGGTATGTTCACCACCGCGCTCGAACCTGACGAAATATTGGTCGAGATTGAATTGCCCTTCAGCCCGCCGCGCACAGGCTGGTCGTTCATGGAGGTCGCGCCGCGCGCGGGCGATTACGCCATGATGGGCGTCGCCGCGTTGGTGACGTTGGACGAATCGGGAAAGTGCAAAGCCGCGAAACTCGTTTACCTGAACGCGGGCGAAGGTCCTGTGGATGCAAAAGAATCAGCAAAACTTTTAGCGGGCGAGACGCTCAACGACACGCTGATCGAATCTGCCGCGGTTCATGCAAGCGAAAAAGAAATCAATCCGTTTGGAAATATCCATGCCTCTGCTGACTTCCAGCGTCATTTGGCGAAGGTGTTGACGAAAAACGCATTGAAGCAAGCAGTCCAACGCGCGGGAGAATTACAATGACGCAATCCATTTCCATCGTTGTGACTGTCAACGAAAAAGAATATAAGTGCGAGGTGGAACCCCGCATGTTGCTAAGCGATTTCCTGCGCCACGAACTTGGACTTACAGGCACCCACGTTGGCTGTGAACACGGTGTCTGCGGAGCCTGCACGATTTTGTTCGACGGCGAGTCTGCCCGTTCGTGTTTAATGTTTGCCGTGCAAGCGGATGGACACAACATCACTAGTGTTGAAGGTCTGGCAAAAGATAAAGATAATTTGCATCCGCTCCAGCAGTCCTTTTGGGAAGCGCACGGATTGCAATGTGGTTACTGCACGCCTGGAATTTTGATGACGATGATTCCCTTTTTGAAACAGAATCCCAATCCCACGGAGGATGAAATCCGTCACGCGCTTTCGGGTAATCTCTGCCGTTGTACTGGGTATCAGCATATTGTGGATGCGGTCAAACTCGCGGCAGAGAAGATGCGTTAACTATGAATCAACTCGAACTGTCTCTTGCATTTCGCAGCGGCGAGTTATCAGTAATAAATTACATCTCCCAAGTCGAGAGTCATTATTCTTCACGTGAACCCTCCGTTCTTGCATTCATCCCCGAAAAGAATCGTTTCGAGCGATTGCAAAAAGAAGCGGGGGAACTTGTCGCGCGTCATCCCGATCCAAAAAGCCGCCCTTCTCTCTTCGGTATGATTGTTGGCGCGAAAGATATTTTTCACGTAGACGGCTTTACCACGCAAGCTGGCAGTCGTTTGCCTGCCGATGAACTTCAAGGCAGGGAAGCCGAGAGTTTCACGCGCCTCAAGAATGCGGGCGCGCTCATCATGGGCAAAACCGTCACGACCGAGTTTGCGTACTTCACGCCTGGTCCCACGTGCAATCCGCATAACGCCGCACACACACCAGGCGGTTCGAGCAGTGGTTCGGCGGCGGCCGTCGCGGCGGGATTGTGTATTGTCGCGCTTGGCACGCAGACCATTGGTTCGGTGATTCGTCCCGCCGCGTTTTGCGGCGTGGTTGGTATGAAGCCTACTTATGAACGCATTTCGAGAGATGGCGTCATTCCGCTTTCGCCCTCCTTCGATCACGTCGGATTTTTCGCCCCGAATATTTCCACCGCGCAACAAGTTGCGCCTTCGATCTATAAGGATTGGAATGACTCAATCTCATTGGATGGAAAACCGATTCTTGGAATCCCTGAAGGCGCGTACTTGAACTCTGCTTCAGACTACGCCTTAGCCTGCTTCAACACAATTTGCGACTCCCTGTCTGACGCGGGATACGAATTACACCGCTTCCCCGTTATGGGCGATTACCCAGAGATACGCGCGCGCCACGATACCATTATGTCCGCTGAAGCCGCGCAAGTTCATGAACAATGGTTTCAAAATTACGAAAACCTCTACTCACCCAAATTCACTGAACTTATTAAACGGGGACAATCCATTACGAATTACCAATTACAAAGCGCCCTCGAAGCCCGCGACCAATTCCGAAATGATATTACCCAGGTCATGAACGATAACAATATTGACCTCTGGATTTGCCCACCGACCATCGGTCCAGCACCCAGAGGCTTGGACAGCACAGGAGATCCCGTGCTGAATCTCCCATGGACTCAAATTGGTTTCCCTGCCATCAATATCCCTACAACAAAAAATGAAGAGGGTTTGCCGATGGGGTTACAACTTGTTGGAAAATGGAATTCAGATGAATTGTTGCTCTCTTGGGCAGAAGAGATTGAGAAAGTTGTGAGCCAACTATGACCATCACAAAGTGGAACGTCCGTGCAGGTGCATATTATGACTCTGTTGTACTCATGCAACTTCAACGCGGCTTGTTAGGATTGCCTGGCGTTGTAGATGCTGGTGTTGTGATGGCGACCCAGGCTAATCGCGACCTGCTTGCCGCCAATAACCTGCTGCCCGATTCAATCTCTGCAAACCCAGATGACCTGCTGATCGTCGTCAAAGCGGACTCCGATAACTCTGCAATTGAAGCAATTGGAAAAGTTGACGAATTGCTGGCACGCCGAAAGTCGTCCACAGTTTCGCAGGATTTTCGTCCGCGCAGTTTGAGCGCGGCGGTCAAACAATTGCGCGATGCGAATTGGGTACTGATATCAGTTCCAGGTCGTTACGCGGCTGGTGTGGCACGCGAAGCACTTGAACTTAATAAACACGTATTTCTTTACAGCGATAACGTTTCGCTCGAGGATGAAATTGCGTTGAAGAAAACTGCGCGCGAAAAAGGTCTACTTGTGATGGGACCTGATTGCGGCACCGCCATTATTAACGGCATTGGGCTGGGGTTCGCCAACCGCGTCCGCCGCGGAGCGATTGGCGTCGTCGGCGCGTCGGGGACAGGGACTCAGGCTGTCACGAGTCATATCCACGAACTGGGCGGAGGCATCTCCCATGCCATTGGCACAGGTGGACGCGATCTCAAGTCCGATGTTGGCGCAATCACAGCACATCAAGCATTGGATGTTTTAGCACGCGATCCTGATACAAAAGTAATTGCTCTTATTTCAAAACCGCCCTCACCTGATGTTGCGACTCAACTGATCTCCTTTGCACAAGAAACAGGTAAACCTGTTGTGATTTATTTCATTGGTTATCCACCGCCTTCAAGGAAGATTGGCAATCTGCATTTTGCGATCAGTTTGAGTGAAGCGGCAGAGATTGCAGTCAGGGTTGTAGAGAAGGATACAAAAGTCAGCGAAAAATCTCCAGTCACTAATCACTACTTACGTGGTTTGTTTTCAGGTGGAACTCTCGCATATGAATCATTGCTCGGTTTGCAAGCCAGTCTTGCTCCGATTTATTCAAATGCTCCAATTACTAATAACCAAAACCTAAAGGACCCGCTCAAGAGCGAAGCCCACACCATCATTGACCTTGGCGATGAGTTCTTTATGGTTGGTCGACTGCATCCGATGATCGATAATGACTTGCGAATCCGTCGCATGAAACAGGAAGCCGCCGACCCCGAAATGGGCATGATTTTGTTTGACGTGGTGTTGGGCGAGGGGTCGCATATGAATCCAGCAGAAGAGTTGGTGCCTGTCATCCGCGAGATTCATGAAAAGCGAAAAGAAATCGAATTCGTCGCCATGGTGATTGGCACGGACGACGACCCGCAGAATCTTCAGTCACAAGTGGAGCAATTGAAAGAGGTAGGCGTAACCGTCTTTCGCACGGCCACTGAGGCAGTGGAATACATCAGCCTGCGATTTGGCAATGGTAAACAAAATGAAGGTGTTCCAGTAAATCTTGAGCAGTTGCAACAGCCGCTCGCCGCCATCAATGTTGGACTGGAATCATTTTACGACAGTCTCATCTCGCAGGGAGCGCAAGCCGTTCATGTAGAGTGGCGTCCGCCTGCGGGTGGGAACGAGAAGTTAGCCGCGTTATTGCAAAAGATGAAGAAATAAAAAATTAATTGGCAATTACCATTTACCAATTACAAGTTTCCAGGAGACAAACATGGATATTGAACAAGCCAACACCACCGCCGTCAATCGTTTGATGGAAGCGCGCCCAATTCTGAAGGCAGTCGCCACTGCGCGGGATGTCATCCCTGGAATGAAAGATAATTTGTTCCTCCATGCGGGTCCGCCGATTGAATGGGCGCGGATGTCGGGTCCGTTGCGGGGGGCGATCATCGGAGCGATGCTGTTTGAAGGAATCGCCAAATCGGAAGCAGAAGCGACCTCAATGGTGGAGAGAGGCGAAGTCGAGTTTGACTCGTGTCATCATCATGGCGCGGTCGGACCGATGGCGGGAGTTACATCCGCTTCGATGAAGGTTTATGGTGTTGAAAATGTCGAACATGGAAATAAGTCTTTCTCAAATTTGAATGAAGGCTACGGAAAAGTTTTGCGTTATGGTGCGTATAGCGATGATGTGTTGAAACGATTGCATTGGATGAATGATGTACTCGGTACTGCTCTAGCTGATGCACTCGGGCAATCCAATGGCATTGATATGCGCGCGCTGATCGCAGAGGCTTTGCACATGGGCGATGAGGGACATAATCGCAATAAGGCGGGGTCGCTGATTTATTTGAAGTTGATATCGCCGTTGATCGCAAAAGTTGTCAAAGATGACGCGGTTGAATCGGAAATACTTCAGTTCATTGGTGACAATGCTTTGAGTGTGTTGAATCCAGTCATGGCGGCGTGCAAGGCAATGACCGACGCCGCGCATGGCGTGGAAGGCAGTACGATTGTCACAACGATGGCGCGCAACGGCACTGACTTTGGAATCCGTGTAAGTGGGCTGGGCGAGAAACAATGGTTTACCGCGCCCGCCGAAATTCCAGTTGGTTTGTTCTTCTCAGGTTTTACGCAGGATGACGCAAATCCCGATATTGGCGATAGCGCGATTACAGAGACCGCTGGCATTGGCGGATTCGCTATGGCAACCGCGCCCGCGATTGTTACGTTCGTGGGCGGCACGCCGAAGGATGCGATCAATGCGACCCTTGAAATGTATGAGATCACATTTGCAGAGAGTAAATATTTCACCATGCCCGTCCTTGATTTCCGCGGTACACCCACCGGTATTGACCTTCGTAAAGTCGTTGAATTGGGAATCACACCACGTATCAACACAGGTATTGCACATAAGAACGCAGGTGTGGGTCAGGTGGGCGCGGGGCTGGTGAGACCACCGCTGAAGATTTTTGAGGATGCGTTACTTGCTTACGCGGAAAAGTATGAGTTGTAAATAGAGACTGGAGACTAGAGATTGATGGAGGCTGATAATGGCTACAGAGCTTGAGGATTTGAAAATTCTGCAAAATGTGGAAAGCATTGCCGATGCTGTGTGGAAACGCGTGGTTCAGTGGGAGCAATTTGCGAAAGATGTCGTTGGCAAGCAGATGGCGAGAGCAACCGATTCCATAGGAGCGAATATTGCAGAATCCTATGGTCGTTTCAACTATGGTGAGAAACTCCAGTTTCTTTATTACTCACGTGGTAGTTTGTTTGAAACAAAATACTGGCTGAACCGAGCCCTTGCCCGTGAACTCATGCGAGCAGACGAAGTGAAAAGTTATGCCAGGCGCTTATCCGATGTGGCGCGGCAGTTAAACACTTTTGCCAACAGCCTGAAATCTCAACGCAAGGATAACAAAGCCCAATCGAAATCAATCCGTGAACCAGGCGCGGAATATGTTGTTGACGATTGGCTTGACGATTCCACGCCCCTCTTTACCAACCTCGAACTCAACTGGCTGGAAGCCCAACCCCCAGTCTCCAATCTCTAGTCTCTAGTCACATATCTCTCAACCCACAAAAGGAGTTCCTCATGACCAAAATCTACGACCTATCCCAAGACCTCAATCAAGACTGTTCGTTCTGGCCCTTCTATCCACCGTTTGAAGTGAAGTACATCAAGCGCAAATCAGAGCATGGAGTCAACGCGCAGTATATCCAGACTTCAAATCACATGGGTACACATCTCGACGCGCCGCGGCATTTTGTGACCAAGGGCAAGACGATTGATCAGATCCCGATTGAGTGGTGTTACGGACCTGGACTGATCGTTGACCTAAGTGACATGCTGGATGACGTTGCCCTCTTCACACCCGAAGATATCGAGAAGCGCGCGGACGTGCAGGACGGCGATATTCTGTTTATCCACACGGGCTGGCATAAATATTCATTCTTTAGCCCCGATGCGGATGAGGAGCGATACATTCAAAGACATCCTGGTCCGCATTTCAGCATCTGCGATTGGCTCTTGAAGAAGAAAATCCACATCTGGGGCGTGGACATGATTTCCACGGATCATCCAATGAATCTGCCGATCGGTCGTTTCCTCGGCAAGGGCGGATTGGAACATTGGCAGAAGGTCCGCGCGAAGACGGTAGAAAAATTTGGCGAAGATCAAATGGATGTACTCTTCCCAGATTCGGCATATCAACTAACTCACAACGCCTTGTTCCCGCACGATTGTATCCACGTGGAGAATCTTGGCGGTGACATTGGATTAAAGGAACTGCACAACAAGCGCATCACGCTCGGCGTCTTCCCGTGGAAGTTCAAAGGCGGCGAAGCGGCATTTTGTAGAGCTGTGGCGTGGGCGTAATAACCACTCCGTCATTGCGAGGGCGATGCTCTCCGCCCGAAGCAATCTCCTCACGAGTCGGGGATTGCTTCGTCGGGTCTTCGACTCTCCTCGCAATGACGAATATTGGAGACTGACATGACAACCGAAACCACGCTGATCGAAAAACGGGAAGAACTCAAACGCCGATTGGCAACAGGCGAGTATAAAACACTAGTGGATGTGTTTTTGGAATGGGTCAATCGCATGATTCAAAAGAGCACTCGCCGAACAAAACCACTTGCGATCTGGCAAACCACGGTAATCTTGATCTTCGTTTTTAGTTTGATTGGTTTTGGGGCGATCTACATCACTGGCGATTACGTCAATATGCGTAATATTACTGGGGCATTTGGAATAGGATACGGGTTAGGTTTCCTAGTGGTGATCTCCATCGTTTCGCTGACTATCGCCACTGTAATCATAATTAATCAATCCATACGCAGGATCTTCGTTCTCTGGCGCGATGGCATTCTGGATGCGACCGAATCGATAACAAGTTTGCAGGATTTTGAAGATTGGCTGGAGAAGGTGTGTAATCCACGACAGCATTTTCTGGTTACAATTTTTGGAGGTTTGTTAATTGGTTCAATGGCGGTAGCTTCAACAAGTACCCTGCTAAGGGCATTCGTTGGCTATGGTGTCGCATTCGCGCTTATCATCTTGAATATGTTCACCGCAGCCTTTGTTTACCAGGGCCTAATGGTTATCCTCCTACCGACGATGTTGCGCCGATACGATCTGAAGCTTTTCGCGGCAGACCCAGCTACTTCCGAAATCCTATCTCGTTTGTCTGGCGAACTTAGCTTCTTCGTATATTTTATTGCAGGCTACGCAGCTCTAATTACACTCGCAAGTTCTTTACAGGGAACGTTTCAGAATGTTGGTATTGTTCTGGTTTTATTCCTGTGGCTGCCGATTATCGCCGGGTTCGCCCTGAACCAGACCAGCCTGTCCAGTATCGTTCGTCGAGCCAAATGGAAAACACTTAACGAGATTCAGGCTAAGGTGGAGAAACTTCAAACGGCGGAGAATTTCGAGGCCAAAGATACGATGGATGCCATCAACCGACTGTTAGACTATCACGAACGCGTCAACAAAACGCGTATTTCCGCGCTTGATTTTAGAGCGTACCTTACTTTTATTAACTCACTGCTATTACCCTTGCTTGCCTTTCTGCTGGGCAACCTCGATAAAGTGTTGGCGTTATTTGCGAGAAAACCATAGTGGAGATGTAACAAATATGTCCCGTTGGTTGAGTAGACCCGTGTTCGTCGGGGCGCATCGAGACCAACAAGTAACATGCAAACAGAATATTACATGAAAAGTGGTGGTCTCGATATGCCCTTCGCAACGAACGCTCAGGGCTAC
>CAZIYY010000172.1:0-9767 GCA_964543585.1 uncultured Anaerolinea sp.
CTTCTGATTTTCATGCAATTGCTCAGTCCCAATCGCTCCCCTTGATGGATCAACTGGGTTAGGGTACGACAAAATATTACTGTCGAATTAGATTTCAGAATTAGCCGATGCCATCCAAAGGAGGCTCGAATGTCTGTCCTGGTCACCATGCGTGTGAAAGTCCATGATTTCGAAGGCACAAAACAAGCCGTTGCAAAATATGGGGATGCCATGCTGAAAGCAGGCTGTCACTGGCTCAAGGTCCATCAACGGGATGGAGACGACAAGGAAGTCCTCTGGTTGATGGAGTTCGACAGCCACGAAGCCTTCGAGAAAAGCGGCTCCGATTTTGAAGAGGATTTTGTCCCGCTCCCTGCTCAAAGGGGGAGTGAAGGGAGCGGGATTGTCGCGCTCATCGATCCCGCCAGCGATTGGGATGACGCGGTTTGGAAGTTGTCACTGGAAAAGTAATAGAACTCTGCTCAAGCCGCCGTCCTCGGCAGCGGGGACGTTCCCGAGAGCATAAGACAATGGTTTCCTCAGGAAAGTTAATTAACTCACCTTACGCGGAACGTCCCGAAGGTTTCCTTGAAAAACCTTATTGAGCCGCCCAAACCTTCAGGACGGTGCGTCACATGACTAAATATTTCTTTGTCGCAGCGCTTCATAGATGACTAACGCGGTGGAGACCGATACATTCAGCGAATTGACCTTCCCCATCATCGGGATCTTCACTTTGACATCCGCCTGGCTCAGCCAGAACTCGCTCAAGCCCTCATCTTCGGTTCCAACCACGACCGCAAGTGGACCGCGCAAATCCTGACGCGTATACTCCTCTTCGGCGGATGGAGTCGCGGCAAGCACTCGAATCCCGCGCCGCTGCAGGAAGACCATTGCCTGCGCGCTTTTTGTTTCAACGACCGGCACAGTGAATATCGCCCCGCGTGAGGCGCGGACTACGTTTGGGTTATAAACGTCCACGCGCGGGTCGCAGACGATGACAGCCTCCACGCGCGCCGCGTCCGCAGTGCGAAGGATGGCTCCGAGATTGCCAGGCTTCTCAATCGACTCGGCAACGATCAGGAGCGGCGATTCACTCAACTTCAAGTCCTCCAGCGCTGTATGTGGAATCGGAAAGACCGCCAGCCAGCCATCCGGGTTCTCGCGGTAGGAGATCTTCTCGAAGACCGCGCGGTTGACGGAGAGGCTCTCAGCGAAGGTTCCGCTGATTGAACGCGAAACAAGTTCAGGCGAAGAGAGAAGCGTTTGGGGTTTGTGTCCCGCTGATAGCGCGAGTTGAATCTCGTCGTATCCTTCCACGAGCATCAAGCCATCGCGCTGGCGGTGTTTCTTTTCGTCGCGCAATTTGACAATATATTTGATGCGCGGGTTTTGCAGGCTGGTGATATCCATTAATTCCCTGTGCCGAGTTTGCGAAAGACGAAGAGTAATGGAATGCCGACGCCGAGATAGGCGCCGAAGTAAAGCAATCCGCCGGGCTTTGCCGCGAAATCAAACAGGCGAATATAAACGAATGCCGCCAATGTAATGAAAACAATTAAACCGTATGAGGCAATCGAGTGATGCAGGATGGCGTTGAGGTTTTGGTTCCACAAATAGGGTACAACCGCCAGCGCGACAGAAAGATAAAAAACGCCAAAACTACGCAATGTGAACGGGGACATGATCTCAGGGAAGATGCCGCCGTTCGTGCCGGGCGCGCCGATTTGCGCCGTGCATCCGTATAACGCAAGAAACCCAACGAAGATAACGAACACAATCACAGCGACGCGTTGAATAAGACTGAATGATGAATCGGCTTTGCTTGTCGGGGGATTGCGAAGCAACTCGAAAATTCCAGGCAGCGCAGCGGCGGTGTTGACGATCAACGTGATGAAATAAAGCCATGCGATGGGATGTTCCAGTTTGAGTTTGCCGCGGAATGCGAATAGCACAATCAACTCGCCAATGCCGAAGAGCCATAAATAAATCAACGCGCTGAAAACAAGATTCCATCTCCAGCGCCGCGCGGTCATCCATGCAAGCCAGGCGTTGCCCAAACACCAGCCGCCGATGGTTATGGTCATAAAGGGCGTGACTTTCCAGGCGAAGACGGGCGCGAGTTGTTCTGAAAGGAAGAAGAGCAGAAAGCCCAGAATTGCATAAAGAATTGCAGTGAGATAAGTGAGCCAGCGGGAAGTGTTTGAAAGCATGAAGGATTCTCCGATAGGTTTTGTTCAGATGACAGTCACTTCCAAAAAGTGATTGTCATCTTATTTCACCAGCAACAAACATGCCGCCTCGTGCGTTTCACTCAAGGAAAAGAGTTGCGGGTCGCTGGCTTTGCAAACCTTTGTTGCAACAGGACAACGCGGGTGGAAACGGCAGCCAGTTGGGAGATTGATGGGGTTCGGGGTTTCGCCCTGCAGGATCACGCGCTCGCGGCGCAGGCGCGGATTTGGCACAGGCACGACCGAAAGCAGGGCTTTGGTATAAGGGTGCTGGGGATTCTTCAATACTTCCTGCGCCGTTCCAATTTCCACAATGCGGCCCAGGTACATGACCGCGATCCTATCCGCAAAATAGGCGACCGTGCTGAGATCATGCGTAATGAAGACAATGCTGATGCCGCGTTTCTGGCGAATTTCGCGCAGCAGGTTCAATATCTCGGCGCGGATCGAAACATCGAGCATCGAAACGGGTTCATCGGCGATCAATAATTCCGGCTGCAATACCATCGCCGCCGCAATCACGACTCGTTGGCGCTGCCCACCGGACAATTCATGTGGGTATCGCAAATAATAATCCTCGGCGGGGCGCAGGCCCGCATCTTCAAGCGCCGACTTTACGACCGCGATGCGCTCCTGCCTGTCTTTTGCAATTCCATGCACAACAAGCGGCTCTGCCACAATTTCAAATATCGTCTCACGCGGGTTGAGCGATTCATACGGATCCTGAAAGATCAACTGGGCGCGCTGTCTCAACTGCTTCAATCCAATATGCGGAAGATTCTGTTTATCTTTTGCGTTCGCCTCGACTAGTTGCCCATCAAAAAGAATCTCGCCTTTCGTGCGCGGTTCCAAACCAATCAAGGTGCGGGCGATGGTTGTTTTACCGCATCCCGATTCGCCGACGATTGCCAGCACCTCGCCGCGCGCCAATGAAAACGATACGTTATCCACCGCCTTCACCTGCTCCTGTGGCCTCCGCATTATGGAGTCGATCATCGGCTGATGCACGGGAAAATATTTATATAGGCTGCGTACTTCCAGCACCGCGCGCAAAGCGCGCACAGCAGTTTCGATCACGAGAAATCAGTCTCCACGCCTTCGAGCAAGATACAGGACGCATAATGCTGAGGCGACACTTCCAGCAACGGCGGAACAATCTTTGAGCATTTTTCGATCTTCACGTGACAACGCGGCTCAAACCTGCAGCCCGGCGGAAGCTGGGTCAGTCGCGGCGGCGTCCCTGGGATGGAAGCCAATGCTCCGGCAGGCTTGTTCAAGTCCGGGAAGGAGGCGAGCAGGCGTTGTGTGTAAGGATGCTCAGGCTGATTGTATATCTTGTCCACACTTCCATATTCCGCCACCTTCCCGCCGTACATCACAACAACTGAATCGCAAGTTTCAGCGACAACACCCAGATCATGCGTGACCATCACGATTGCAAGACCGAGCGCCTTTTGAATATCCTTCAATAGTTCAAGCACTTGCGCCTGTATCATGACATCCAGCGCGGTCGTCGGTTCATCCGCGAATAACAAGTCCGGGACGCAAGCCAATGCCATTGCAATCATGGCGCGCTGGCGCATTCCGCCTGAATATTGATGGGGATATTGGTCGCGTCGCGTTCGTGGAATGCCAACCATTTCAAGCAGATCACCGACCCTCTTTTCAGCTGCATCACGCTCCATAAGTTCATGCAGGAAGATCGCCTCGCGAATTTGATCACCAATCTTGATCACCGGGTTCAACGCATTCATCGCCCCTTGAAATACGATCGCCATGCTCTTCCAGCGGTAAGCGCGCATCTCCACTTCAGACAGCGACAGGAGATCGGTCCCGTTGAATAAAACTTTGCCGGCTGTGATCCTTCCATTTGCAGGAAGCAAGCGCATGACCGACATAAGCGTAGTCGTTTTCCCACAACCAGACTCACCCACCAGCCCGATCGTCTGCCCCGGCAACACATCGAACGAGACATCTTCCAAAGCGCGCGCGACAGATTTATCCGGCAGGATGAATTCGGTGGTCAGGCCGCGTACGCTTAATAAAGGCTTTTCGCTCACTGCCCCGACCTTCCACCTGTTATAGCCACCATGCCCTCTCCGCCCTCCAGGTGATGCCCGGTCAGGCGCGGGTTTAACATTTCCTCCAGAACATTGCCGAGCAGGATGCAACCCAAGCTCACCCATAAAATCGCGATCCCTGGCGGCATGTAGAACCACCACGCGCCATTCGAGATGGCGCTTCGGTCAAATGCGAAATTGAGCATGGTCCCCCACGAGGGCCTGGTCGGATCACCCAGTCCGAGGAAGGCCAGACCGGATTCGATCAGGATGGCTGTGGATAAAATCAAAACTGTGTTTGCCACAATCAACGGCATGAGCTGCGGCAAAATATGTTTGCGGATGATGTGCCCATGCCCTGCGCCGATGGCGCGGGCGCGGGCTACAAATTGCCGTTCCTTGATGGTCAAAACCTGCGAGCGGATCAAGCGCGCCGTGCTTGTCCAATATAGCAATCCGATGACGAGGATCAAAATGACAAGAGGCGAGACCCTCAATTCCATCTGGCGAAGGGTTGCAACCAGCACAATCAGCAAAGGCAGGTCAGGGATCACAAGAAGAACATCCGTGATCCTCATAATAACGTTGTCAATTCCGCCGCCGAAATAGCCTGCCAAGATCCCAAGCGAACTGCCAACGAACATGGCGATAAAACCCGCCAGAAAGCCCACTGCAATCGAAATACGAGCGCCGTATATCAATTGTGTCCATATATCGTGACCCGCATCGTCTGTACCCAGCGGGCCGTGAAGCTGGGGTGAGGCAAACGTCATTCCACGCTCGTTCTCATCACGGATAATTTCAGTGGGTCCATAGGAGGTCAGCAGTGGCGCAAAAATTGCCACAAACAGCGCGCTGAGAATAAGGAGCGCTCCGAGCAATCCCAACTGGTTTCTGCGAAAAATATTCCAAAAGTTCCTGACGTTACGTCGTACGAGAATCCAATTCTCATTCATATTAATTCGCTTTCACGCGCGGGTCTAAATAAGTGTATAGAAAGTCCGCCAACATGTTGGCGACGATCACACTGATGGCTAGGAGAAGGAACGCGCCCTGCAACAAGGGATAATCCTGTTTAACAATCGCCGTCTGCACCAGTTTGCCGAGACCGTCGTAGGAAAACACGGTCTCGACATAAATGGCGCCTGACACCGTGAACCCAAGATTTAACGCGATCAAGGTCACAACGGGTAGCATGGCATTCTTCAAGCCATGCCGCATCAACACCTGAAAGTTGCTCATACCTTTGGCGCGCGCCGTCAAAATGTAATCCTCACTTAGTACCTCAAGGATCGAGGAACGCGTGATCAGCATATATTCACCCAGATAAAGGATCGTGAATGTCAGCGTGGGTAATGCCAGATGTCTGGCTACGTCAGGAATAATGGTGTAGAGCGGCTCGTTCACATTTTCAGGGCTTACGATGCCGCCGGTTGGCAATCCAAGCCAGCTGCTCCCTGCCACAAGCAGAATAATCCCAAGCCAAAAGGTGGGCGTAGCCCAGGCAACCAGCGAGAAGGATAACGCCGCCACATCAAAAGCCGTCTTACGCTTCCAGCCTGCCAGCAGACCGAGAGTTGTGCCGAGAACGATGGAAAAAAATTCACCGAGCCCGATTAGCAGAAGCGTGTTCCACAGTTTTGCGATCAATACTTCGCCAACCGGTCTTCGTAAAGACCATGAAATCCCAAGGTTGCCGCGCGCCCACTGCCCAAGCGTATTTAAAAATTGATCTGGAAATACAGGCTTGTCCAAGCCAAACTGTACACGCAATGCCTGCTGGGTTTCAGCGGAGATGCGAACGTTACGGCCAATCACCGCGCGGACCGGGTCGCCCGGCAATACGCGAAACAAAGTAAAGTCAAGCGCTACAACGACAAACAGCGTAAGGATCGCCAGGCCGAATTTGCGGAGGAGATAGTCTCGACGTGTCATAATTAAAATTCCACCCCTGCCCTATTCACAGAAGCAGGGGTGTCATCGGTTGTACAAAACACTTATGGCGCTGCGGTAACCTGCCCAAGGGACGAGTCGTCATCAATTCCCAGGGGTGATTCGACAAATCCCACAAATTTGTCCGAACGGTAGGCTTCAAGCGACTTGAGATAAAAGAGAACAATGTAGGGGCGGTCGTTATAGACTATTTCCTGCATTTTCCAAATAGTCTTCTGGCGTTCATCCCGATTCACAGCGGCTTGCTGATCCAGATAAAGTTGATCATACTCAGGGTTGTGATACCCGCTATCGCTCCACCCGCCTTCCACGAACTGATCTGTAAGCATTACGCTCAAAATGAAATCAGGGTCAGGGTCGGAGCTCCAACCCCAAATCACCAGATCGTAATCGCCTACAAAGGTTGTGGAAGCAATCAAGGAATCAGGATCCACAGCTTCGGGCGTCGTCTTGATGCCAATCTGAGAGAACCAGTCCGTGAGCAGATCCGCGATGCGTGGATACGATGATTCGTTGGGGTCGAATTGCAGGCGGAATTCCAGACGCGTCCCGTCCTTTTCGCGGACGCCATCTGAACCCATTACATAGCCGGCCTCTTCAAGGATTTGATTGGCTTTCTCGATGTTGAACTCAGGCGCCTGGATGTTGGGATCATGCCAGAAACCGCCGCCGAGCGTGGGGGGAACAATTGTATCTGCAGGTGAACCAAGTCCCCGCAGCACAATGTCAATGAGATCCTGACGATTTGAGGCTGTTTCTATTGCAAGCCGAACTGCCGGATCCCTTAGCGCAGGATTCGCCGTGGGGGCGGGATCATGATTCTCATCCGCGGAATTGATGATCAATTCGGTGAAACTGCGCCCGTTCGTGGCAATGGCTTTGACATTCTCAAAACCTTTCACCGTTTCAAACGCGCTGGCGGGTACAGGATTGTTGAGCACATCTACATCGCCGGCTTTCAAAGCCTGAATGAGCGCGTCGCCGGTATCGAAGGTCTGATAGATTACTTGATCAATGTGAGCGGCTCCATCAACAAAATCCTTATTGGCGTCGAGGATCAAAACTCCCTTGTCTTTATCGAAGGTGTTGACCTTGAACATCCCAGTGCCAATGGGATGATCGTTGGGGAAGTTTTGAAGGTCCTCCGGCGTGGTGAAGCTTTCAAAGTCAGGAGGATAAACTGCATACAGGAAGGAGAGACGATACTCCATATTCGCGATGGGCTGTTCGGTTGTAATGACCACTGTCTTATTATCGGGTGAAGTTACGCTGGTAAATCCATTGGCATAATTCGAGAGCGCCGCCCAACCGTCCGGGTCTGCCATAATAGCATTGATCGTCCACGCCACCTGTTCAGCAGTCACATTTTCCCCGTTGTGCCACTTTAGTCCATCTTTCAATGTGAAAGTCCATGTCAGGCCGTCCTCTGAGGCAGACCACTCTTTTGCCAGCGCGCCAACATAATTCCCATCCTTGTCTTCTGTGACCAGAGGGGAATAAATGAGATCGAATATTACGTAAGCCTCAGTAAGAAACGCATAAGCAGGATTGAGCGTATCCGGTGTGCCTAGCCAACCTATGTGCAACACCACAGGTTCATGAGCAACTGGGGGCTCGGTACTCGCGGGAACCTCATCTGTGGGGACCTCTGTGGCAGGCACGCCTCCCCCGCCACAGGCGGAGAGCATCATCGCCACTACAGTTGTCAAAACGAGAATTGTGTATTTTACTTTCATCTTGCTTCTCCTTCAGAGTAAGAATTTGCAGGTTTCGTACCGCGCCAAACAAAAACTGCATCAAAGCCCATACAGCCGCGATGCAGTAACCGACTACCACATATATCTTCGTGTTTTGATATGCGTACCTGCTGAATTTTCAGTTTTGTACATTCGCCATCATTTTACTTTAATTTCTGCGTTGGGAAAAGGCAATCATCGATTCTCAAAGGTTTTACAACGAACGACTGTTTATCCACCAACCTACGCCAATCCTCGCGAATTTTTGGAAGATCAGCGTAAATGCGGGGGTTTATGTTTGTAAAATTGATTATACTCATAGTGTTAGGTTCTTTTGTTATTCCTAGTAGTTAGTGTAATATTTTGGCTACGCGAAGATTACCAAATCTTTGAGAGGCTTAAAAAGATGACAACATTCTTCAATTATGATGATTTGACTTGGGACGCGGTTGCAGAATTGCCGCGCGATACACCGCTTGTTTTGCCCATCGGTTCAGACTATGAGATTTCGACTCCGCTTAGTACAGGCTTGAACTTGCTCGCCAATCAATTGAGTCATCCTCCCCGAATCGGACTCCTGCCACTCTTCCCATTCGGCTGGCGCGGGAGTGGGCTGGAGGTACCCGACAAGATATTTGCTCAATATATCTTTAACCTGCTGGATAGTTTACGCGACGATGGATTCTCACGAGTCTATTGCCTTGCGCCAGCAGGACTCGATCCGCAGTCCACATTCATCATTTCGACTTCGCTCAATGCAAGCCTTCATAATTCATCCTTCATCCTTCGCCTCCCCCACCCAACACATAATTTACCAACGACACAATTACCGCCCGATCATGAACGCGGCAGGGTGATTCTTTTTCCCATCGGTCATACTGAACAACATGGATTTCACCTGCCCCTCTCCGTTGACACAATCATTATTGATGCCATAGCAAAAGGCACAGTTGGCAAAGTGCCTACACGCTGTCACGCGATGCCGGTCATGCCATACGGAGTCAGCACACATCGTTCATCATTTGCAGGGACAATGAACGCGGGCGGTCGAGCCTTTGAAGATTTTTGGGTTGCAGTGATTGATATTTTAGTGGCGCGCGGCTTTGACCGATTCTATCTGATGAGTGGGCACGGAGGCAACACATCGTTTTTAGTTAATATCGTGAAGTATGCGGGCGAACGTCACCGCAGAATTTTCTGCGCAACAACATGGCTTCACACATCGGGTAGAGTTGGCGCAGTGGCAATTCCAAAATATCGCACATCGAAGATTGGAGGAATGGGTCACGCGGGCGAACTTGAAACATCATACATGCTTCATCTGCGTCCTGATCTTTGCCACATGGAACGCGTGGTGGATGAAACCGATTTCGTCGCCACGCCTGATTACTACATGGACTGGATCGAAGGCGGATCACTCGTCGCGAATCCGCCCTGGGATGATGATACCAAAACGGGCGCGTATGGCGCGGGGAGTCATGGGACGGCAGAGAAAGGCCGCTTATGGCTTGAAGCGGCAATTGAAGAGAAAGCCGATCATGTGGAGCAAATCCATGAACAGCATGAGAGGCGCGAGAAGAGGAGGAATGAGGGGTATGGGTTGTGGGGGAAGTTCAAATAATTGGAGATTAGAGAATTAGAGATTGGTGCAGCTCGCAGATCGAAGAAATCATAATAGCCACAGAGCGCACACACCTGCCCTAGCGAGCAGTGCTAGGGGAGAATTTGAGAATTTTCTCAGAGGACTCAGTGATCGGTGTCACCGCACTTAAAGGTGGTTAGTTTGCCCATTGTTGGGCCAGTTGAAG
>CAZIYY010000173.1:0-9730 GCA_964543585.1 uncultured Anaerolinea sp.
CACATAAACAATAGGTGTTACTGGCCCACAACTAACCAAAATAATTGCAAATAGTAGAGTTATTAGTTTTTTCATTTCACCGTAAACTTTATTGCCTCAACGCGTCCACTGTTGATTTCTCCATCTCTATCACAATCGAAGTGTAATTCTCGATCAGAGCAAGGAGAGGCTCACGCGGTCCTAGTTTCCATTCATCGCTTCCGTAGAATGCATCCTGGCTTCTTTCGCGGTCTTCCAAACTAGCGTAGGCGCGCATCAGATAATAAGTATCTTCGTCGTGAGGTGAGGGTCCATAGCGTACGACATCCACTTTCCTCCGTTTGAGCATTGGCAATGCCTGCCCGACGAATAAGCTATGAAACTCCTGCCGCGTGCCAGGCTTGAGATTATAAGAGCGTATTTCTACAAATAATATCATGGCAATTATTGTTACTTTACGATAAAAGTCATCACCATGAACAAAGCATACATCAATCCGCCTGCGATGGCGATGAGACTCGCCAGACCATTGAGCGATGGATCAATCCCGCGCAGAATAAAGTTGATCGCGAGCAGGAGCCATGTCAACGCATGGCCCCAACGCAGGACGAAGAAACGGAATCCCGCCGAAGGTGTGGTCATAGCTTTGTGCGGCCACACGAAGGAATAAATCACCGCGACGATGAGGGCAAGCCCAGCCCATAGAAACCAGGGGAGATTGAGGAAGCCATTGAGCATATTATTTCAAGTCTCATGTGATACTCGTATGACTGATAAGTTTTCCCGTTCTTAAATCCAATTCACAGGCATGCCCACCAACTGTATAAGCGGAGAGATTAGCGCCGTCATCGCTCAACCTGACGCGGGAGTAAAGGGTGCCAGGATCGGGCTTTTCCGCTTTCCAGACGATCTTATCATTTGAGCCAACGCAATAGAGATTGGAGTCATTGCGCGGAAATCCATTCGGGCTTTCCAATACAACCAACCCAGGCGTAGTCTGGATCGTTTTGTCAACTTTTGTATGTAGGGGTTGAATATCCATTTATTTCCTATTCTTTCACAAGTTCTTTTGCCTGGCGAACGATTTCAGCAATCTGACCGAGATGATCTGATGCGCGTTTGAGTCCCGAAGCAAAGCGCGAGACACATGTATGCGGCAGGGCGCCTTCAGAGGGAGTATAAGTATTCTCAATGTGAGGTGGGTCAGGCCATATCTCCAAACTTGCATGGCACATGCGACGCGATTCCGCCATCCGTGTACTGCAGAACGCAATCGTGGTTGCGTCTCGCCACGGAACTTCCCAGCGTGAGCGGCCATGATAATTCACGCCGCGCGCCAATTCGGAAGCGATGGATGCAGATTCTTCCATGGAAGCCGTGAGATGTACGATCACATGACCAAGCGTCCACGCGATGGATTCTTCACCTTTGACCGAATACGGGTCATCTGCCTTCTCGTCTACAGGTTCAAAAGTGACGTGTGCATCTGTGCAACCGGCGATCAAGCGCGAGACTTCGTCATACATCTCATTGAGTTCGCGACGCAGATCGTCTTTGGTCAAATCCTGGACCAAATCCTGCAATGTAATTTTCTTTTCACGCACGGGTTGAAAGTCAAGCATGGATCATCCCTGCCAGAAGGCTTCGTTGTAGGCGGGTAGTTCACAGCGCAATGGCTTATCTGCGCGTTGACCCAACGCGTAGCCCGCCTGAATCAGGGTCTGCACTTCGGAACTGCCTTCGTAGATGATCGCGCCCTTGGAATTTCGCAAATAACGTTCCACATCGAATTCGTCGCTGTACCCATACGCACCATGGATTTGGATCGCTTCGGTCGCGGCACTGAAAGATGCTTCCGTTGCAAATTTTTTCGCGAAAGATGTTTCGCGCGTGGGGCGTTTCCCCTCGTTCTTCAGCCAGCCCGCCTGCAAATATAACAGCCGCGCAATTTCATAATCCTGAGACATTTTAGCGATCTTTTCCTGAATGAGTTGATGTTCCGCAATCGGCTTGCCGAAGGTCTTGCGCGTCCTGGCATAATTGACACTGGCTTCAAGAGACGCACGAATGATGCCTGTCGCACCAGATGCCACGGTATAGCGTCCGTGGTCGAAGCCAGACATGGTGATCTTGAATCCTTCGCCTTCCCTCCCCAGTCGATTTACAACTGGCACTTTCACATCTGTGAATGAAATCCAGCCAGTTGCACCTGCGCGCACACCGAGTTTGCCATGCAGGTCGCCTGTTCTGACTCCGTCACTGTGCAGGTCAACGATGAAGGACGACAAGCCGTCAGATGCCTTTCGTGCAGACGGGTTCGTTTTAACGGTAACAAGCGCGAGGTCCGCTTTGGAGGCAAGTGAGATCCACATCTTTTCGCCGTTGAGCATGTAGTGGTCGCCATCCAGTTTTGCGGACGTAGTCATCGCCGCCACATCCGACCCCATGCCTGGTTCCGTAAAAGCGCCGCATCCAATCTTTTCACCCTTTGCCAGTGGGACAAGAAATTTTTGCTTTTGTTCCTCCGTCCCCCACTGGAAAAGACTCATCGAGCACAAACCTGTATGCACAGACATTGCCACACGCAACGATGTATCCACTGCTTCAAGTTCTTCGCACGCTAGCCCCCACGAGATGTAATCCATGCCCTGCCCGCCATAATGGACGGGAAAACAAATGCCGAGAATGCCAAGTTCGCCCATACGTTTGAGCGCGAAGGGAATCGGCTCCTGTTTGCGGTCATATTCCTTGATGACAGGCGCAATCTCCTTTTGCGCGAAGTCGCGCACCATTTTCTGCGCCATTTGATGTTCAGGAGTGAGGGAAAAGTTCATCGATTGCTCCGACTGTGAATTTTCCCTCATTATACCTTGTGGATGAAACCCTTCGTCCACGCTCAGGGCGCTTCACTTCACGCCGATGCCTAATCTCGTTAAATAAAAAATGCCCGACGCGCTTTTGACTTCGCATCGGGCTACGGGATATGGGTATCATCTCTCATAGTTTCTTCTCGACACCCATGTTGCTCAACTCATCCGAATTGATATTCGAGACGAGCAGGTCCGCGCTGGCCAGGGCGACGAACAGGAGCAAACAGATTACGACAGCGACGACGAACATAGGATACTCCTTTCTTTCATCTAACATATACTATTTAACCTCTTCCCATACCAAAAGCTACATCCCCTAACAGTACTGAAATGATTTGACTTTTCAAGATTGCAAGGACTTACACCTGACGAAACATTTTGAAGATTTGTTCCATAATTTCATACGATCCTGGAAAAGCAGCCTCGGAAATAAAGGAAAGCATGTTTTCAACTGATTGAAACTTGCATTAGTTGACAAAAATAGTCTTTGAGATAAAATTCAGTCCGCAATAAAAAGCCGAAGTGGCGGAATTGGCAGACGCGCTAGGTTCAGGGCTTAGTGAGCGCAAGCTCGTGAGGGTTCAAGTCCCTCCTTCGGCACCAAAACAGGACTCGCTGAAAGGCGAGTTTTTTGTTTTGCCCTTCCTGTTGCCACGCGATACCTGCCTTGGCAGGTAACCCCAGGTGGAACGCAAAGGAAAATTATATCTTGGCGCCATTAGCGGGCTTCGCGGTTCAAAAATTGGGAAGGTTGAGGGTGGGCAAGTGGTATAATTAGAGAAATTCAGGCATTTGCTTCATTAGTTAAGACGCGGAGTCGCAGAAACTCGTCCTTCGTGTCTTTTTAATGCCGATTACCCCTTCCAAAGAGAAAATATGGCTGAAGAGAACACTCAAGCAGGTAACATCCAGACGGTTGATATTGACGGGCAGATGCGTTCCGCCTATCTCGATTACGCCATGAGTGTAATCGTGGCGCGCGCCCTGCCCGACGCACGCGACGGTCTGAAACCTGTCCATCGCCGCATTTTGTACGCCATGCAGGAACTGGGCATTCGTTCAAACTCATCCTATAAAAAATCCGCCCGTATCGTGGGCGAAGTGCTGGGAAAATTCCACCCGCACGGGGATTCGGCGGTCTACGAGTCGATGGCGCGCATGGCGCAGGATTTTTCCATGCGTTATATGCTCGTGGATGGACAGGGCAACTTCGGTTCGATTGACGGCGACGCGCCTGCTGCGATGCGTTATACCGAAGCCCGCCTCCACAAACTAGCCGAAGAACTGCTCGCGGATTTAGACAAAGACACCGTTGATTTCGGTCCCAACTTTGACGACTCGCTTGAAGAGCCGCTGGTTTTGCCTGCCCGAGTTCCAAACATGCTTCTCAATGGCACATCGGGTATCGCAGTAGGTATGGCGACCAACATTCCGCCGCATAACCTGAATGAGTTGACGGATGCCATCATATTTTTGATTGACAACTACGATAGGATGGACGACATCCCTGTCGAAGAATTGATGAAGTTTGTTCAAGGACCCGATTTCCCGACGGGCGGAATCATCGTTGGACGCGAAGGGATCGAGTCCATGTATGGCACGGGCAGGGGACGTATCGTCGTGCGCGGCTTGGCGCATATCGAAGAGGGCAAGGGCGGCAAACACGAGATCATCATCACGGAGATTCCATTTCAGGTCAACAAAACAACCCTGATCGAACGCATTGCAGAATTGGTCCGTGGAGACAAGATCGACCAGATCGCCGACCTGCGCGATGAATCCGACCAGCGCGGCATGAGCATTGTGATCGAACTCAAACGCGGCGCGCAGCCGAAAAAAGTTCTGAATCAACTTTATAAATTTACCTCTTTGCAAACCACGTTTGGAGCGCAAGTGCTGGCGCTCGTGGACGGCGAGCCGCGCACCCTGCCACTCAAACGATCACTGCAAATTTTCATCGAGCATAGGCAGACCGTCATTGTCCGCCGCACGAATTTTGAACTTGCCAAAGCGCGTGCCCGCCAGCATATCCTTGATGGTTATTTGATTGCGCTTAACAACCTCGATGCCGTGATCAAGACCATTCGCGAATCACAGGATGCCGACGCTGCCAAAACCAATCTGGTAAAGCGCTTTAAATTAAGCGAACTTCAGGCGCAGGCAATTCTCGATATGCAATTACGCAGGCTCGCCGCGTTGGAACGCTGGAAGATCGAGGAAGAGCACAAACAGGTCAAGGAGCAGATCGCGCATTTTGAAGATTTGCTCGCCCACCCAAAAAAGATTCTCGCGCTCATTCAGGATGACATGCGAGAACTCGCCGAAAAATACGGTGATGACCGCCGCACGCGCATCGCCGCGGAAGCCACGGAGTCGCTAAGTGAAGCGGACCTCGTTCAGGATGAAGCGGTGCTGATCAGCCTCACCGAGCGCGGCTATGTGAAACGCGTGGCGGCATCTGCGTTCCGTTCACAGAGCCGCGGCGGACGCGGGGTGATGGGACACACAACCAAGGAGGAGGATGAAGTCGTTGCATTGATCCCAGCAAGAAGCCTCGATACGATGTTGTTCTTCTCCGATAAGGGCAAGGTATACAGCGAGAAGGTCTATCAAATCCCTGATGCAGATCGCACCGCGAAAGGCATTCCGCTTGTCAATGTTCTTGCGCTGGACGCCAACGAACGCGTGACTGCCGCGATCGCGGTTTCGGATTTCTCCGCGCACGGGTTTTGTATGCTTGCGACGATACGCGGCAAAGTCAAGCGCGTGGTGATGGAGGAGTTCGCATCCGTCCGACCTTCGGGTTTGATCGCCGTCAACCTTGAGGATGGTGACCAATTAGGCTGGGCACGCGTCACAAGCGGCAAGGACGAAGTGATCTTCGTAACCGAAAACGGACAAGCCTTGCGCTTCAACGAGACCAAAGTCCGCGCAATGGGACGGCAAGCCACAGGCGTTCAGGCGATCCGTCTCAAAAATGGAGACTCGGTGACCAGCATGGATGTCGTCGAGAAGGACGGCTCGCTTCTCGTTGTAACGTCAGGCGGATTTGGGAAACAAACCCCATTGAAGGATTACTCTGCAAAAGGACGCGCAACTGGCGGCATCTCTACGATTGACCAGAAGGCTTTGAAAGAGATCGGCAAGATCGTCTCGGCGCGCGTTGTTCAAAAAGCGGACGACCTGACGATCATGACTTCAAACGGCGTTACAATCAGGATCAAGAACAAGGATGTGAAACAGGCGGGACGCGCAACGAAGGGAGTTCATCTCATCAAGCCACAGCCAGGTGACAGTGTAGCATCCGTCGCGCGCATCTCGGCGGATGATTTGAAGAGAGCGGGCGCGCAAATGAACGGCGAAGAGAAAGAGGAGCCACAGCCTCAGTTGATATGAAAGCAGCGCAAGAAAGTTCTTGCGTTACAACAGGGTGGAATCAAAACGGCGGTCACTGTGTAGGTGATCGCCGTTATTTTTTGATAGCCTAATCATTATTAATTAAAAGAGCGACATCTTCCCCAATACGAACATCGCCAGTGTTCCCATAATGCACACAGTGAACATGAGCATCAAAGAGATGAGGAATCTTTGCTGCGCGGTCATTCCCAGGAAGCGCCCACTGCTTCGACGTCTGGGCGCGACAGGTTTTGATTTGCCGCTTGGCGCAGGTTCTTTATACAGATCGTTCGGCTCCTCCTCGTAGAAGGATGATTCGGCAGAGTCACGGAGATTATCAAACATATTTTTACCTCAACGCAGAGTATATCACGCCAGCGGGCGCAGGCGCACATCCCCGAATCGTACTGTTACGGATTCGCCATGCTCGTTATGTAACCGCAAACTTCCATCGGATTCCAACCCCCTGATTTGACCGAGGATAGGAGCTTCGCCTCCCACCTCCACTTGAACCTGTTCGCCAAAAAATGCCAGAGATCCCTCCCATTGGATCAGGAACTCCTCTGTGCCTATATGCGGACGCATTTCTGTGAGAGCGGCAAGAACGTCATGCAAAATTTCAATGCGCTCAGGTGGATGGCTCAATTCATCTTCCAAACATGTCGCGGGGAATTGCAGCATATCAATAGGAGGCACTGAACCTTTCAATACATTGATCCCAATTCCAATTACCACGCAATCCACGTCTTCGCCGGACCAGACTGACTCAACGAGAATCCCAGCCACTTTGCACCCCATAATCAGCACATCGTTGGGCCACTTGACCTGCGGAGTGAGATGACGCTTCCGCAAAGATTCGGCTACAGCGAGCGCAGCCAAGCCCACAACTCGCGCGAGATGCGGTTTTTCATCCGCAGTTGGCCTCAGGATCAAGGTAAAGGCGAGGGCCGCTGAGGGAGGTGTGAACCATTTTCTGTCGAGCCGTCCGCGTCCTGCTGTTTGTTCATCCGCAATGACCAGCGAGAGATCTTTCGCGTCGTTTGCCGCCCATGCCAATGCCTCGTCATTTGTTGAACCAAGTGAGTCGTAATATTTAATGTCACCCAGCGGAAGTTCTGCAAGCGCTTCATTGAGTTCTTTCTGGTTCATTGAATCAAAAGACCTGACAACCTGTCGGATCTTGTAAAATTTACGGTAACACAAACCACGGATTGATAAAGCCGCCGTTGAGGCGAACTTCAAAATGCAAATGCGCGCCTTGCGAATTGCCCGTGTTGCCTGCCGCGCCAATCCATTGACCGGCGCTCACGCTGGCGCACATGCCAACGCCGATGTTGCTCAAGTGAGCGTAAACAGTCGAATATCCATTGCCGTGATCGATTTGAATTACGTTGCCATACCCATAGTTGTACCCATCCTGCGCCATCGTGACCACGCCATTATCCGCCGCGTAAACCGGGGCGCCCTCTCCCGCGGCAATGTCAATGCCCAAATGCCCCGACCAAAAATCATTGCCGGAAAGAGTATGAGCATCCGCGGGCCATACGAATGAACCGCTTCCTACCGCTCCCCCCGCGCAAGCGCTCTGACTGGTTGACGAAGTGCCCGAGGCGCCGCTTGCCACTGTCGGCACAAGCCATTGCACAAACTCGCGTGCGCCTCCAGGTACCATCACCCAAGAGCCGGATTCAATCTTCGGGTTGGTCAGGTCAATATCGTTGCCGGGGTAATTGAGAATATCATCAATATTTGCTTTGAGTTCATCGGCAACAGTATCGAGCGTGTCGTTTGCCTTCCACTGATAATAAATGCCGTCTGTCGGCGGGATTTTCAAAACCTGCCCCGGCTTGAGGCTGTGCGGGTCATCCTGCAAAACGTCATAGTTTGCCCACAATACCGTTTCAGGTTTGAGTTTGTAGGATTCCGAAATGGCAAATATCGAATCGCCGCGTGAGACGCGATATTCGACAGGCTTATAACGCGGTTTGTCGGCAGGAACATGCGTCTTGATCTGGATTCCGCGCTCGATGGACTGGAACGCTTCAGGCTCCCCCAAAACTGGCAGCGCCACCTCAGGCGGATTCTCATCTGACGCGGCAGTCGGCTGGGGCGCGGGGGCTTGCATTGTGGCCGTGGATTGTTTCCACATCCACGCGCCGCCAATCACCCCCCCCGCGAGAATTGCTGTCACAATCCAACTAATGATATTAAATTTGTTGTCGTTAAAAAATGAAGTAAGTTTGGACATTCGTCATGACTCAAGCCGCCGCCTGGAGCAGTGTTAAGCATCCCTTCCAAGATTCTCAAGGAACTCCTGGTTATTACGCGCCCGGTCAAGGCGTGTGACAATCGCCTCGGTGGCAACAGACTGATCCATGCCTGCGCCCTGGGGCTGCTGCGTAATCATCTGAATATACATGCGGCGCATCAGCCAGACGCGTTGGAGTAAATCAGGACCAAGCAGAAGGTCCTCGCGACGCGTGGATGAGCGTTCGATATCCACCGCGGGAAAGATGCGGCGCTCCTGTAGTTTGCGTGAAAGGATCAACTCCATGTTGCCTGTGCCTTTGAACTCTTCATACACAACATCGTCGAGACGCGAGCCGGTATCCACAAGACAGGTTGCAATGATGGTCAAGGAGCCGCCTTCCTCGATATTGCGCGCCGCGCCAAAGAAACGCTTGGGCGGGTACAACGCCGAAGGATCCATGCCGCCTGAAAGCGTGCGCCCGGATGGATTCACAACCAGGTTATACGCGCGCGCCAGGCGGGTGATCGAGTCCATTAAGATTACCACGTGGCGGCCGATCTCCACCAACCTCCTGGCACGGTCCAATGCCAGTTCCGCCGTGCGGACGTGTGAGGTGACTGGCTCATCGAACGTGGAGGCGACCACTTCGGCATCCACTGAGCGATCCATGTCGGTTACTTCTTCAGGGCGTTCGCCAATAAGAGCTACGATCAAATGAACATCGGGATATTTAATTGAAATTGAATTTGCGATTTGCTTGAGAATGGTAGTCTTTCCCGCCTTCGGAGGTGAAACGATCAGCCCGCGTTGCCCGCGTCCAATTGGGGCTATCAAATTGATCAATCGGGGAGCAAGGGTGTCGTGGTCGGTTTCGAGATCAAATCGTTTATCGGGAAAGATCGGCGTAAGTTCCTCAAAAACCATACGGCGGGTGGCTTCCTCGGGGTCCAGTCCATTGATCGATTCGACCTTCAACAATCCGAAATGCCTTTCGCTTTCGCGCGGCGGGCGGACCTGCCCGATCACCAGGTCTCCGGCGCGCAGGTCGTGGCGGCGAAGTTGCGCCTGCGAGACGTATACATCCTGGTCGCTGATCCTGTAGTTCGTCGCCCGTAGGAAGCCAATGCCTTCGCTCATGATCTCCAGGACCCCGCCGCGCAGCTCAATGCCTTCTCTCTGCGCCTCGGCTTCGCGGATCATCATGGCGAGCGTCTCTTTCTTCAGGCGGTTGGCG
>CAZIYY010000174.1:0-9681 GCA_964543585.1 uncultured Anaerolinea sp.
GACGTAGTGGGTCTCGACCATCCCCGCGGCCCTCACGCCCTCGAACCACTCGCGGGTGAGCCGCCCCGCGTCGGTCCGGACGCGGTGGACGACGTCGATCACGGCCGGTGGAAGGTCGCTCGTAGCAGCGTCGTGCGTTCCGCTGACGGACCCCGGTGAGAGGGCTGCCTTGCGCGCCGCGCAGACGAAAGAAGAGATGCTTTCCATCCTGCTGGATGAGACTCTTGCCATCCTCAACGCGCAGGATGGATCCGTTTGGCTCTATGACGCTGCGAACGATCAATTAAAGCAGGCGGTTGCGCGCGGCTGGCCGCGCCAATTCGGTTATAGCACCCGACGCTCAGGCGAGGGTTTGCATGGCCGCGTCTTTGCCAATGGTCAAGCGCGTATCTCTCACGAGATCGCGGATGATCCCTGGATAGTTGAAGAGGCACGGGCGCTGATTCCCAGGGGCTGGAATCAAGTGTCCGTGCCCATTCAAACTGCGGATGAGGCGACTGGCACACTGCTAATTGCCGTGCAACAGCCGCGCGAGATCCAGGCTGCCGAGGTCGACCTATTGACCACCATCGCTGAGATAGCAGGCAATGCAATTCACCGCTCCAGCCTGCGCGAATCCACCGAGCGCCGCCTGCACAATTTGCAATCCCTGCACGAGATGGAGCGCGCCATCAGCAGTAGTTTCGACTCACGTTTCATCCTGAACATGCTTTTGGAGCGGGCGATTACGCGCCTGGAGGTGGATGCCGCGGCGGTCTTGTTATTCGATCCGGTCGCCCACATGTTGGAGTACGCCGCCGGGCGTGGGTTCCAGAATCAGGCAATTGAAAAATCCAGAGCCCGGCTGGGGGAAGGCGCGGCGGGGAGCGCCGCGCAGGAACGGCGCGTGGTTGTGCTCCCCAATTTGAACAGCGACGAGAGCGACTTTACGCGCAATGGGCTGATCCTCGGCGAAGGATTCGTGACCTACCATTGCGCGCCGCTGATCGCAAAGGGACAGGTGAAAGGCGTGTTTGAAACCTATCATCGCATCCCATTTACCGCCGATTCGGAGTGGATAGATTTCCTTGAAACGCTTGCCGCGCAAGCCGCCGTGGCTATAGATAACGCCGAATTGTTCGAGAGAATCCAACGCTCCAATCTTGACCTGGCGCGGGCTTACGACGCCACCATCGAAGGCTGGTCGCACGCGCTCGATTTGCGCGATAAGGAAACAGAAGGGCACACCCAGCGCGTGACCGAACTCACGGAGAGGCTGGCTCACGCCTTAGGCATCAGCGACGGGGACCTGATCCATATCCGCCGCGGTGCGCTCCTGCACGACATCGGCAAGATGGGCATCCCCGATAAAATCCTGCTCAAGCCGGACAAGTTGACCGATAAAGAATGGGAGAGCATGCGGCGGCATCCCGTGTATGCCTTCGAGATGCTTTCCCCAATTGAGTACCTGCACCCCGCGCTCGACATCCCCTACTGCCACCACGAAAAATGGGACGGCACCGGTTACCCTCGCGGCTTGAAAGGTGAGGCGATCCCGCTTGCCGCGCGCATCTTTGCCCCAGTCGACGTTTGGGATGCCATCATCAGTGACCGCCCGTATCGAAAAGGCTCGTCGAAGGAGGAGGCACTGGCTTACATCAAATCGGAGTCGGGCAAACACTTCGACCCAAAAGTTGTGGAGTATTTTTTGCGGTTGATTAACGATGAAATTTAGTAGACCTCCGAACGTGGGGATATGTCAGGTTTTTAGCCCCTTCGGGTAAAATCAGCCCCTATGGATCAGGAAAGTATAGACGGACTGAAAAAAAATCCGCTTGCAGGCGCACGTCTTGCATACAGACTAAAGAATGCAAATGTCTATGTATCTGCTGTTGGATTTCACTTTATAGATTATCTCGATCCGGTGGAGGAAATCCCTTCAGAGATTGATGCCTCAAAATTGACGGACGAAGAGTCGTCCTATATTGAAAACCAGTTACAGGCAAATTTACAGAAGTTCAATAACCAGGCTGGTGTTCTCAAGAAATACCTTTCTCTCAACAAAGCCAAAATACTGGATATAGGATGCGGAGGAGGGTTATTCCTGTCCCTGCTGAAACAATATGGCGCAGAGGTGGTCGGCATTGAACTGAGCGACAGCCGCGCGCAATATGCAAAAACCAAACACAACCTTGAAGTTCATAAACATCCCATTGAAAGCGACTTCTGGCAAAAGGGATATACCAATCGTTTCGATGCGGTTACACTTTGGGATGTGATCGAGCATGTCAATTATCCTTATCAAACCTTTCACTACGCGGCGGATGTTTTGAGAACGGGCGGGCTTTTGTTGATAGATACGCCAGCCAGGGACAGTTTCTATCATCAGTTTGGCGAGTTCACCTATCGACTCACAAGCGGCAAATATCCCACTTTCTTGAACGCAATGTATTCCTCGCATTTGTTTGGTCATAAACAGATCTTTTCCACGAGCGAAATGAAGAATCTTTTCGAGGCAGTTGGGCTCGAGGTCATTGAACTGCACAAGTTCCATGAAGTGTCGTTCCCTTATGACTTCTATTTGAGAAAGTTTTTCAAATCACAAAGCATCGTTAAAATACTATTGCCAGTAGTCAGGGTATTTTTCTGGCTATTGAAGATCCGCAACAAGATGTTGGTGATCGGGAGAAAAATGTAACGCTTCGTCTCCGCTGCGCTTCGTTCAGCGGGCGCAAATCTAAAACTACAGGAGCAAATTATATGAGTGAAGAATATATTCCACAACGCGCAATGAGCTTCCAGGCGCACCCTGACGATCAGGAGTTTTCCGTTGGCGGCACGCTTGCCAAATGGGCGAAGGCAGGATGTGAGATCATCTCGGTCATCATCACCAGCGGTGATTCGGGGTCGAACGATCCGTCCAAGGATGGAAGTCATAAACAGGAACTTGCTGAGTTACGCGAGAAGGAACAACTCGCCGCGAATGAAATTCTTGGAATCAAAGAGACCGTGTTCCTGCGTTATCCCGACGGGGAATTGGAACCAACGATTCAACTTCGTAAGGACTTAACCCGCCTCATCCGTCAATTCAAGCCTGATACCGTTTCGGTGGGGAATCCTGAAGCATGGTTTTACGGCGATGAATACATCAATCACCCCGATCATCGCGCCGCGGCACAAGCTGCGTGCGAAGCCGTATTCCCGTCAGCGGGGAGTCGGCTTATGTTCACCGATCTATTATCGGCTGGTTATGAACCGCATGATGTCAAACGGTTATACGTCCACGGCACGGACAAATCCAATACATGGGTGGACATCACGGAGACGATGGATCTCAAGATCAAAGCATTGCAACAGCACGTGAGTCAGATCAACCCCGATGAAGTTGGAAAGTGGATGCTTGAATGGGGCGAAGAGGAAGCGAAGGACAAGGGCATGAAGTATGCCGAGAGCTATATGGTGATGATTTTGAAGAAGGATAAGGACGAAAAATCAGAAAACGAGATGGCCGAGCAAAGCCGCGCCGGCGGTTAGCGTGATATTGTCCACATCTTTGAATGGCAGAGATTCAACAAGGGTAGCGCCGAGCGCGATCCATGTGACAGGCAACAGGAAACGATGGAGGGGACCCGTGAATGTTCCCATCCAAACGTAGATCGCGAAGATGAGGATCGTGAGCAACCATCCGCCCGCAAAGACGCTCAATGAGCCAGCCACGCTTTTCTCGCGCGACCAAAACAATCTTGGCGAGTTGACGCGTCGTCCAACAATATCGGCAATGCCGTCGCCGCCGCACATGATCATCAAGGCGGGGATGCCAATGAGGGAATCCTTCCAGTAGATCAATGTCATCGCGACGAACATGATGCCATAAAATAACGGACCACGCAGAATCTCGCGTCGGTCACCCGTGCGTGACATGGCTTTGACCGCCGCGTCATCTTTGATCATGCCCGTCCCAACTAAAACGAATTGTGTTGTAATCACAAATGGAACCAACGCGGCAAGCCAGCGGGAAATTTGCGCGTCGGGATACATAAGCCAGCATAAGACAAAGATCGGTCCCGTGCCGATATGAATGATCTTGCGGCTCAACTTGCTTTCGATCATGCCGCGATGCGCGAGAGAGTCCATGAAGCGGAGGAAGAGGAGGGCGATTGCGAACGTCAGGATGGCGGCGAGGAAGGGATTCATGAAATTCCTTTTCAGCCTGAAAGGAAAGTGTTCAGCGTCGCGAGATATGCATCGATTTTTTCGAACATCGGGAAATGACCGCAATCATCGTAAAGCACAAGCTGGGCGCCCCTGATCCGTTCAGCCATTAGTTGTGCCTGTTCGACAGGCACGGTACCATCCTGTTTACCCGAGAGCACCAATGTGTGCGCTTGCACTTTCGCCAGGTGACTGGTCAAATCAGTGGCGAGCAGGGAATCATACGCCTTGTTGGCGCTGACCGCCACTGACCGCTGGGAAGCCATTTGCCGATCAATCTTCCATGACTCAAAGGGCGCAAAGTTCATATCGTAAAACCAGGGTTGGAAAATAAAGTTGGCATACCAACGATATTTCTCCGTCCAGCCGCCCATCAGATCGTATAAAGAGGGAAACCTTTGTCCGAGGCGGCCCGCCGGCACGATAAAATTTTCCACAAAGGGGGCGAGCCTGCCAGTCACCACACAACCGATGTTGATCAGTCGCTCCACACGCTCAGGCGCTATCAGCGCAGAAATATATGCGGCGATTTGTCCGCCCATGGAATGACCCATCAGGTTAAAGGTCTTGAAACCAAGTTCATCTGCCAACGCGACCACGCGCCGCGCCTGTGCCGCGATACTGTAATCAGCATCGGCGGGTTTCTCGTTATCGGCAAAACCCAACAGGTCCACTGCGATGCAGTAAAAGCGATCCTGTAGCGCGGGGATTGTCGTACGCCACACGCCGCGATGCGACAGCCAACCGTGGATGAAAATCAGCGGCGGGTTGGCTGGGTTGCCGCTTGCTGTATAAATTAATGGATGTCTGGCTGTTTTGATCATGTCGGCATCCTCGTTTCATTTCTGGTACTTGCGATTTGCCAGCAGGGACCGTGTATTCAACTCCTGCTGCATCCGTTTTGCCACATCTGGCAATGTTTCATAGAGGTTCGTGAGTTCTTCAGGGTCGCTTTCCAAATCATACAGTTCATGGAAATCATACTCTGCGCCATTCTTATAATGAATCAACTTGTAGTTATCCTGCCGCATTGCCATTGTAAATTTGTCCAGGGCTCTAAAGGCAGAATCGCCTTTCGCTTCAACAGTAAAGCAACTCCTCTGCGCCGCCGGGGTAAATCCATTAATTCCGGGCAACGGCAGACCCTCACACCAGTCTGGGATCTCCTGATTGGAAATGGAGGCTAATGTGGGCAGAATATCCACGCTATTTGTGGCCGAATAAATATCCAGCCTTTCCCGTTGACCAGGCGTGGATATGACCAGGGGAACGTGCACCAGCGGCTGAAATAACAAAGGCGTCGTATGACCCTGCGTGCCCCTCTCGAAACTCTCTCCGTGATCGGCTGTCAGGAACACATAACTGTTTTCAAGGATGCCGCTTTCGTCCAAAAAGTCCAGCAATCTTCCAAACTGGAAATCCGCGCTGGCTATATATTCATCGTACCTTTGCCGCCTTTTTAGTAAAGTTTCCTCCGAATGTTTTCCCCCAAGCATGTGACGAGGTTTTGGCTGCGGGCTCCAGGAGTCTTTGAATCTGCCAAGGAAATCAGCATGCGGCTTATACGGCTCATGCACGCCCCAAAGATGAATGTATGCCATGTAGGGCGAATTTGATTCGCGCTTCAAGTCTGCAAGCGTTGCCATCACGCCGTCATAGACTTTGTCAAGGCGATAATTGATGGGCAGGAGTCCGGTGGAAGGCACGCCTAACGGATAATCCGGATTGTCCAAATCCGCGTGAATGTCCTTGTAAACAAGCAAAGCCCTGGAGGGTATGCCAAAGATCAGGGAGGGAGGCGGATCATCATGCCAGAACATGAACTCGTCAAGGGATAGATAGGCGGCATTCAAATCCTTTTTGAATTTGCTCCCGAAGACATGCTGGGTCTCGGTAAATAATACGGGCGGTAGTAAATGGTCGATATCCCTGCTGAATTGTTCCAAAAGATGCGTTGCCCAAAGGTTTTGAGTAAAGCCCAGTTTCTGATAAGACTTTGGGAGGATGTTGAAAATGTTGCGCCCGGTCAATTCACGCGCCACCAGCCCTGCGTGATTAATAGCGCGGTGCGTCCAGGGATATGTCCCGGTTAACAACGAGGCTGTGCCCGGGACCGTAAAATTGCCCCCCGACTGATGGGAATGATAGACAATGGCGCGGTTTGCAAATCGTTCAAAATTGGGCGACGTATTTCTTGGGTATCCGTAAAGGGATAAATTCTCCGCGCTCAGTGTATCGATCACAATGATAATGATGTTGGGCAGGTCCTTCTCTTGATTGCGTTCCAAATCGTCGGGAGAAGGGATGAATTTGGATAGCGCCGCGAAGGCAGGCAAAGCAAGAGACAGTTTCAACAGATCCCGCCGGCTAAATCTTTGCATGGCGATCCTAGAACAAATTCCTTAGAATAACAATGATGACAGAAATGATGCTGACAGGCAGTGTGATATAGAGAAAGATAACTGCTCGATTGGCGATCTCCTCCAGCAACGTACGCACAAAACCCACCTTCGCGGAGAAATAAACGAGCAGCACAATTGCAGCAAGGACGGGAATTGACGATCTGAGAATAAAGGTTCTTGGAAAGTCGGCTTTCTGTTGAAGTAGGGATGCGATGTACATTAAATATCCCAAACCCAACAATACCAGCGCTGTTCCGCGCGCGACAAACTGGTCATGGAACCACTTCTTCGGCAAAAGAAGGCTAACGCCAACCAAAAGAGAAAAGACCAGAAGACTCTCGATAAAATTTACCGAAATCGAATAAGCAAAAATAATGAAGATCTCATCCATGCGGAGAAAAGCCGACCAACTGCTGAGTTTCCAAAAAAACCACAGGATGGTCCAGGAATAAACCATCAATACGACGATGGCATAAACAGGGGATAATTTTTGGGGCTTTGGGATTTTTTCAAGCAGGCTCATGAGATTCGCAACTATGCAGATTTTACCAAGAATCTAAGGCTCAAGATCATTTTGCAGTATTAGGGAGTGGCTGAAAGAATGGGCTAATATTACCTTCGCCACAGAGAACACTGAGCTCATTGAGAAAAATCTCTGATTTCTCTGTGCGCTCTGTGGCAAGCCCACGGAATTAGACACTCATTTATTAACACAAAATGCCGCAATTTCACGCGGCAGATCGTAAATTCAATATCGTTAATTCAGAGGAAGGTGAAGAGGGTGGCGAGGCAGGGATTCATGATCCGCTTATGCTCTTGCGGCGCGTAAACTGCTGCAATCTTTTGAGGAAACCCTGGCCGGACCTCTGAATGCGCAGACGTTGGAATATCGCCACACCGAAGAAAAAAACGGCTGATCCAACAAGAAACACTGCCAGCCAGTTTCCCGCGGCTTCAATTAAAGGCAGAAGCGGTTGATATTGAGGGTTTACGATCTGACCGATATCCGCCCAGAAAGACGGCAGAATCAGAAATGTCAATGTCAATGACGCGGCGGCTAAAACCATGGACAACCAATTGGCGTTCTCGTTACTTTTCTCCGATAAGTCGGCAATATAAAGTTCGTCAATGTGATTGACGAATTCGACAATGCTGTTGATGTTCCGCTCGATATGCTCCAATACTTTGGGCGTTCCCAATTGATCGAGGAGATGGTTAGCTTTGAGGATCGCAAAATCGGCGCGGCTCCACAATTGGGGATGGCTGAGGCTTTGGCATAGCGCGGCCTGGTGTCTGAGGGAGGCTGCGGAAGCTACCAAATCGGGCAAACGTTCGTCCATCTTGATATCGCCGCTAAACAACATGGAGCGCGTCTGATGAATTCTCTCGGCAATTTCACCAAGCAGGTCATAGGACGCGCTTTCCAATAATTGCGCCAATACGCGGATTTCAATAAGGAATTCGATCATACGCTCGATGGCGCCCCAGTAGCGGGGATATTTCACTCGTAAGGTGGCGCCCGGGACGGAGGAAACCGACATTTCATAGTTCTGCCATTTTTTAGCGGGCATAATGATCGCTGTCCTGGGATTCAAGAGGCAGAGTTCATCGTTCCAGGATGCCAGGTTTTGTTCAAGGATTTTGTCAACGAGACTCCAGCGATGCGGGGGAAATGAATATCCAACCTCTCGGGTTGTGTCCTCCAACTTCATTTCCTCGTCCACTCTGAGAACTGAACCCTCCAGAAGATTTGCAAGCGCCTGGCGTATCTGCGGCGATTGCCTGATATCATTCAAGTCAATGACCATTTGCGGGCTCTCGCTCGATTCATTCGACTTTGATCTTTTCACGATGGACTCGCTCGCCAGCAATTCAGTAAAGTGATGCACGACATACGAGTCATGTAGAGGAATGGATAGACTTGGTTTTGGCACAACCAGATGTATAGGCTCTGATTGCCCACCCAATTGAAGTTCAGAACCGACCGCTTTAACGAATAATCCGCAGGCCTCCATGGCGAGCCGCCATTGGAGGGGATAGTAAGATAGATTACCAGAATATGTCTCATCGACACCCAGCCATGCAAGAAATGCTTTAATGGAACGCTTCTTTTTTCCCAGCACCTGGGTATTATCCGCAAATCGCGTTTGAGCCCCCTCCAGCCAGTTCTGCGCGCTTCTTATATCCAGGGACTCTTGTAGCAGCAATACGTCCCGCGCCAGTTTTATGAATGAACGAGGCCGCTCAAGGTGACGGTTGGTTAGGCGGATTGCAAAAAAGCCTGTAAAAGTTGGGCGGATATAAACCGACCAATTATTCCACGCCCGCAGGAAGAGGGTTTTGAATTGGAAATTTGTCATAAGATCGTCATCAAATGAGACTTTTTCCCTATCCAACGCATATACAGGGAATGTATATCTCTCAAGCATCAGGGAACGAAAAATGCCGGTCGCAAACCCAATTTGTTCAGTGGTCATTTCTTCCGGGCTGCCGCGGCGTTGTTTATCTTCCTGAATTGTTATGAAAGTTTCCTGCCTGGTGAGTTCTTTGGGCCAGTTCTCCCTGAGGGCCTTCGCGAATTCCTCCGTCCCTCTTATTTTTTCAAATTTCCCCTGATCTTGCTCTCGAATAAAACGTTTCATATTCAGAACCAGGAGAACGTTGGTATACCCTCTGGCAGAAACATTTCCCTTCATAGTAGTCCTCCTATCCATTTGAAAGCAGAACGTCAACACAAAGCGAGCCCAGCAGGATTCGAATATCACCCCCTTTGTGAGTACCTGCGAGCAAGTTGTCCTGGTTTAATTTTCCAACCAGTTGCCAATTTTACCTGATTTTGAGAAACATAAACCAGCGCAGTGCGAAGAAACCCATGAGGCGCAGGAAGGCGAGGGCGATGAGGAAGGTGAAGAGGGTGGCGAGGTAGGGATTCATTTCCTGTATTAACACAAAATGTCGCATTTGAGCGCGGCACACGCATAAATTCAAAATGAATATTGAGCGTGGGTCTAGCAAGCAAGAATCTACAACCAAGAGATGTCAAGTACCCATTTTATATACCAATGATAAATAGACACGCTTCGCAGTC
>CAZIYY010000175.1:0-4429 GCA_964543585.1 uncultured Anaerolinea sp.
CTGCCAACAGAAGCGTCCGCTGAAGAATTGAGCGCGGCAGTCCACGCGTTGGCGCAGCGACTCGTCGTCGGCACTTCCACGTTGCTATTTGAGTCGGAAAGCGAACCAGTGGAACATGGTCCGCTCACCAATCGAGAGTCTGAAGTTTTGGAATTGCTTGCAAAAGGGCTGGCGAACAAGCAGATTGCGCTATCGTTGGGGATCAGCGAACACACCGTAAAGTTTCACGTATCTTCCATTTACACAAAATTGAACGTGACCAACCGCACCGAAGCCGTGCGCGCAGGTCTGCGCGGCGGATGGATCGCATTGTAATCAGCCTCTGGAGTGCAGTAGCCCTGTTGCTGCACTTTGGACAGCCAGCTGTCCGAGTCCAGAGTTAAAACATCGCCAATTGCGTATCGGCGCGTTTGCCATCCAATAAAATAAACGGCGCGACACGCGCAACGACAACGCCTAATTTGCGGAGCGCAGTTAATTCGCGCAGTTTGCCAGTACGACGCGCTTGAAGAATCGCATCCGCGTTCTTTGGACCAATCCCAGGGATGCGAAGTAATTCCCGTCTTTCCGCTTTGTTGATCTCCAAAGGTTTTTCTTTCAGATTCTTTTGCGCCCACGCCATCTTTGGGTCGGTGGGGAGGGGGAGATTGCCATCTTGTGAGAATGGCATTTCTTCGAGATCGAACCCATAATCGCGCAAAAGGTACGACGCCTGATACAAACGATGTTCGCGCAACGGATCAACCGCGGTTTTGTTTTCAAGCGGCGTATCACGGATGGGATGAAACGCTGAGAAGTAAGCACGCTTGAGTCGAACGCTTTTCATCAGCCAATCTGTTGTGGTCAACAACTCCAGGTCGGTTTCATCAGAACCACCCGCGACGAATTGCGTGACCGTGGATGGGTAACGTCCGTTCCAGAATTTGTATGCGGGCTGCGATTGGCGAATCTCTTCCACCCATTTCAAAGGACGAAGTAATTCTTCGATGAATATCTTGTGTGGAGCCAACTTTGCCAATCGTTCCGTGTTCGGCGCTTCCAAATTGACCGAGACGCGGTCGGCGAGTTGCATCATTCTCTCGACCTGTCCCTTTTCCGCGCCGGGCATGATCTTGAGATGCATGTAGCCGCGGAAGCCCAGTCTGTTTCGCAGGATGTCGGCTGTATCCAATATTTTGTTCTGTGTGTTCGCTCCGCCAGCCGCGATGCCTGAACTGAGGAAGATGCCCTCTGCGAAATTGGCTTGATTCAACTTCATGAACAACTCGGCAAACTCCTGCGGCTTGAACGTGGCGCGGCGAAAGTCGCGTCCCGCGCGGAAGGGGCAATAGTAGCAATCCCGCTCACAGGCGGATGAGAGCAAGGTCTTCAATAATTTGACTCGTTTGCCATTGGGGAGTTGGGCAGGGTGAATGGCGCCATGCGCCACGGCTCGCTTTTCTTTTGGAGTGAAGCACTCGGGTTTGCTGGTGGTCGAGTGGGCGAAGCCCGTATCGAGACCACGCGATTCTTCCGCATGTTCGAGTTCCATTTGACCAGAGAGTTCAACCAGCGTGTCAAGCGCGTTCATAACTTGAATTATAGAACGGATATTCTAAACTGGCAAGTGGAAAATTAATCCATACATGGACACTGATGTTTGTATCTAAAATGCAACTTGCCTTTCGATTGGTTTGTGCCTACAATAAGACTAATCCTGTCGGAGCAGGGGAGAGGTGATATGATGACATCTAACAAAAACAACGAAACAGGGATAAACTGTAACGGCAAGGTGAATTTGGAGTCTTGTTAGAGGGTTTCTTATGGCGATCAAACTAAGTTTAAGAAGCAATGCGGGACAACTGATCGTTGAATTTGAGGAGGGGGCAAATAGCACGCGCACGCCAGTTGAACAAATCCCATCCATTGACCGATTGCAAGCGGACCCATTTACAAATGGACAGGTTCTGACTGCCGCGCTGGGGGGCGATGAAATGTTGAAGCGGCTCGATAATGATGCAGATAATTTAATTTTGTTGGATTGTGACAATGAAGCCGATAAGGTTGCATGGGAATTTGCCACGCTGCCTGACCGTCAGTTTTTGTGTGTGAGGGCAGGCATGTTGCGGGTGGTGCAAAAGACTTCCGAAGTCTTAAAGACTTCGGAAGTCTTGAAGTTGAATTTCATCGCGCTGGCGGCTGACCCGTTGGTGGATGAAAGTGGCAACCCGTATGATGGTTACCGACTCGATCTCGATAATGAAATGCGTTCCATCCGTGAGACTTTGGAGAAATGCGGAAAAAAAGTAACAGCACAGCGTATTCCTCCGACACGTAATGCGTTGATAGACGCTTTGATGCAAGGTAGTAGCCTGCTACATCTTTCGTGTCACGGAAATGTTGTTTCAACCGATGATGGACCAATAGCAGTCTTATCTTTGGAAACCGAGGATGGGAGTAGAGATCCGCTTTCAGGCAAAGATTTGCTAAATGTGTCACCACTCGGAGCATTGCGGTTTGTCTTATTGAGTGCTTGTTATACCGCTACAGGAACGCAGGCAAATCTTGCTCGTGCACTTGCGCTAAATGGCGTACCAGTGACTATTGGTATGCAAAACCCGTTTCCTGACCCGTTGAGTGATGATCTGGCAGTAAAGGTATATCGTGGTTTGTTTGCTGGTTTGAAAATTGGCGAAGCATTGCGTTTGGCGCGCGTGGGATTGTCCCGATATCCATCCAGCGTGGGACTGCCCGTCGGCTACGTGGCAACTAACGGGTGGAGCGAAGCGTTTCCCGTCCAGGAGGGGATGCCCTCGGTGGGTGGACTCGGTAAGCCTGGCGCCGTCTCGCTCGGTGGGGAAATCCAGCCGCCGCGCCCATTGTTGGGACGCAACCTTGAACTGCATCAAATTGCAAAACATTTTGCGAGCGGAGCGAGTGGCGGCAAGGTGATCACGGTGGCGGGGACGGGCGGCATGGGCAAGACTGCGCTGGCGGCGACCTTTGCCGAACGTTTCGCATGGATGTGGGCGCGGGGCGTGCGCGGGTATTCGTTTGCCAACGAAGTGAACGCGGTGAATTTCAGCTTGGCGTTGATGCGGGCATTGTTCGGTGAAGAACAGGCACAGCAAAGAGCAAGCCTGAGTGAGAATCAGCAGCGTGAAGATATTTTAAGCGCAGCGCGTGAGTGGAGTGGATTGTGGCTGTTCGATAACTACGAAAGCATTATTCAAGGCATACAGGAAAGGCAACCCGAAGCTGAAGCCATTCACAGGCTGATCGCCGACCTCGCCAATGGCGATGCAACCATGCTCCTAACCAGCCGCGAACAACCCGCGGGACTAAGGAATGAACTGCTATTCCCTGAGGGAAGTCATGCTCTTCAAGGATTGAGTGAAACGGCAGGCGTGGAAATGTTTTTTGAGCACAGTGCGAAAGCAAAAGAAGGACTCAAAAAAGATCCTCAAGAGAATATCAAATTTGCCATATCCATTCAACGCGCGGCGGAGGGACACCCGCTGGCAATCGCGCTGTTGGCGGGCGAGTATGATGTGAGCGCGGTGACAATGGATGCCTTCCTAAAAGACTGGCAGGGCGAACTATCGCACGCGCGCCGCTTGGGACTCGCGGGTCATCATGTCACCTTTACCACTGCCTTCGAGCGCAGTTATTCGCACCTTAATGCAGATTTGCAAGCCAAACTGACGCTGTTGAGCGTTTTCCCATTCCCGTTTTTTGCGGAAGGCGCGGCAATGGTGTGGGATAGTTCTCTTATCTCTGAGGGAGAGGAGTTAGAGGAGAGGGTGAGTGTCGCAAAGCAAACTTTGAGCGAATTCACGCGCCGCAGTTTGCTGGAAGTGGACGGGACATACGAAGACGATACCCCCGCGACGTACCGCTTCCAACCTGCCTTGAGGCAGGAAGCCGCGCGCAGGCTGGATTCTTCGCTGATAGAGAGTCGGCAAGTCGGCTACGCCGCGTATGGCGCATGGCTGGCAAAATTGGGCTATGCAAAATTTGAAAGTGATATTCCAGTTAACCGTTTGGTACGCCTTTCAATGGACGCCATGGACAAAGCCACTGACTCTTTAGAAGGCGCGGAACGACTATGGCATATCCGCAGATTGGCATGGTTGAAAAACGCCTGGGGCGAAACGCGCCTTGCCTTTGACTTGCTGAATTCGGCTATTTCTCAAAACCTGCCTGATGCACAAAGCGACCCCGAAAGCGCCAAAGTGGAAAGTTCACTGCGCTTTGAACTGGCTGGAATTTATGTGACGCGCGGCGACCTCGACCGCGCCCTGAGTTTGTATGAAGAAAGCCTGCAACTTCTTGAGCAACTCGGCGATAAACAGGGCAAAGCCGCCTCGCTTCATCAGATGGCGCAGGTCTTCCTGACGCGCGGCGACCTCGACCGCGCCCTGAGTTTGTATGAAGAAAGCCTGCAACT
>CAZIYY010000175.1:4529-7220 GCA_964543585.1 uncultured Anaerolinea sp.
TCTTGAGCAACTCGGCGATAAACAGGGCAAAGGAACAAGTTTGTCCATGCTTGGTAATTTATATATGATGAAAAAAGATTTTGTAAATGCTGAGAAGGTTATTCTTGAGTCTCTGGAAATAGCCAAAGAGTTAGGTTATATCTCCGATGTCGCTTTCAACATCGTTAAACTTGGACAAGTCGACCAAGCGCGTGGCAATAAGGAAACCGCTTTAGCACGTTATCGCGAAGGACTAGCGATTTTTGAAAAACTTGGCGCACAACCACTCATTGCACAGGTAAAACAATTAATTGCCAGTCTCGAAGGCGGCGCAGTATCCAATGATGATCCGTTGGCGCAAGTCATCGCGCAGGCGCGCAATGCCGCAGAACGCAAGGATATTCTTTCTGCTATTCAATATCAGGAGCAAGCAGTAACATTGGCGAGAGGCGTCGTCCTGAGCCTGTCGAAGGGGGCAGGGGAGGGACGTGAAGCATTAGTTACATTTGGTGTAATTTTGTATAACCTTGCTGGTTATTACAGCCACGTAGAACGCCACGAAGATGCGGTAAAAGCAATGGAAGAAGTGGTCGCCATTGACGAGCAAACGGGGCATCAGGATTTAGAGTCTGATCGCAAGATGTTGGAAACCTTCCGCAGGATCGCTTCGCTTTCGCCTGAAGAACGCGCCGCGCTGAAACAAAAGGCGCAGGACGAACAAAACACACCTGAAGAAGATAACTTTGAATCGCAATTGCAAGCGCAACTGGCTGAACTTCCGCCCGAGCAACGCGCGCAGGCAGAGGCGCAAATCCGCAAGGCGTATGAAGAATTCCAGCACATGACCCCTGAACAACAAGCCGCTGTACGAGACCAGCAACGGCGCGCGCAAATTGAAAATGCCGCAAATCAAGCGCGCGACGCAGGGCTGGCGTATGTCCGCAAACAAGCGCCCAAGCGCGATGTGCTCAACATGCTGGAGGATACTGCCAGGCAAATGAAGGATGGCGAGTCCGCTGGCTCACCATGGTTGGATGTGGCAGCATTGTGCGATGCGCTGGTCGCGTTGATTAAAGAGGAAGTCATCCCGCCTGTGCCTGCCGCGTACGCGTCCCATTTTTCTGCGGTACAGAGTGAAATGAAAAAATAATATCAATTATGTCGTTGCGAGGGCTGGTGGTTGAGTAGCCGCGCTCTTGTTCTTTGCGGCGTATCGAAACCCAGCCCGAAGCAATCTCCTCATTAAAGTGGGGATTGCTTCGCCGCCTTGGTCTCGATACGGTCGAGAAGAGCACTCGACCTACTCGACCAGCGGCTCCTCGCAACGACATGGAAAACGAGAGGAGATAAAATGAGCGACAAGATCAAGATCACCTGTCCGCGCTGCAAGCATAAGTGGGAACAATCCTTGAATGAGTTGGTTAAGATGGAAATCGTGACTGTGTATCGCGGTGAAAAAGAAAAGCCGAAGAAAAATATTGTTAAGTACCGCGCTAAATGTCCTGTTGACGGCACGTATGTCATCATCGAAGTCGAGGAGGACTAAGCCATGCCAAAAGCCATCTCCATCCGTGAAGAGAGCAGCGAAGAAAAGAAACTGCGCGAGTGGTTTGAAACGCAGTCATTGGAATCTCCAAAAAACATCGAAGATGCCGCAAGGTTATTGATCGGTCTGGTCACTGGTTTGTTGGGCGCGTTGTTCGGCGTGTTGACGGTTTCCGCTGAAACATTGCCCACTTATTTGTCCCTTCCGATAGTAAAGGGATTTGGCGTAAGTGCAGTAGGGTTGTGGTTAACGTCACTATTATGCGGGCTGGCGGTGGTTACACCGCGCAAATGGCAGTCCAATGCGGGCGAGCCTGAGACGCAAAGCCAGGTTTTCAAAGCGATGCTGAATTACAAGTCACAGTGGCTGAGGGCATCGGTCATATTGTTTGGCGTGGCTGTTATCGCGCTGGGGATTGTGTTAATTGTCGCGTTGTTGAGTATATAGCTCAGTAGGGGAGGGGAGGGAGAAATGATGAAGCAAAAATCGCCCAAATACAACACTCAGGGTGGAACAGAATCAACGCTTGCCTGCGCGTGAATTGCTCTCTAATTTCCTTCTTCCCTAAGCGTCTTCCATCAGCAGGGGAGTGAATTTATTCCAAGAAACAACCAATTTTTTTGCCTCCTTGATGCTTTCGATAAGTATTATTATCGCAAACATTGACAATCAAGGGAAAATTCGTATAATGAACGCATGGCAGATACTTCCGAGAAGTCGCCGACCATTTCTGATGTGATGAATAACTACTTGCGCATGGTGGAACGCGCCCGCAGCAAGCACACAATGCTTGCATATAAAAACGCCCTACACGTTTTCAGTGAAGTTCTGGCAAAAAAATCCCTCAAGCCCGACATCACCCCCATTGGAAAACTTACAGAAGAATCATTCGCTAAATTTATAGATTACCTAGGTGTCTACGCCACCGCCACAGAGCAAATGTATCTACAGGCAGTAAAAGGTTTCTACCTGTATGTTGACTCGGAAAAGTTGATAGATGTTAATCAGTCTCGCCTGGTAGTACTTATACGACAACGCGCGCGCCGCCCCGGCGCTCGCATTCCGCAGTCCGAAACAGGTGATATTGAAACAATTTTAGATAAGGTACAAGATGTCGAAAATCTGATGCTTTCAGTTGCCGACGAGGATGAGACTCTAAACACAAA
>CAZIYY010000175.1:7230-9635 GCA_964543585.1 uncultured Anaerolinea sp.
CGCATATCGAGATCGGGCATTTTTACTCACATTAGCGGATACAGGCTTTCGCGTTCATGAAGCCTGTAATCTTAGGCGCGGCGATATTGACTGGAATGAAGGGCGCGCCGTCATTATCGGCAAGGGCAATAAACAGGCAGTTGTCCGTTTTACAACTCGTTCAATGCAAGCCATCAAGGATTATTTATCCGAACGCGCCGCGTTGGATGGGAATTCGGGAAAACAATTGACCTCCCTGCCCCTCTTTGCCCGCCATGATAAAGGCGCAGGGAAAAAGGTCAAACCGATGACAACCACCACAGGACGCAATATTGTCAAAGAACGTGTGGAACAATTGTTGGGCAGAGAGTTGATTGGCAAGATTACCCCACATTCCTTCCGTCATTATTTTGTCACTTCGGTATTGCGTGGGACCGGCAACCTCGCAATAGCGCAGAAACTTGCACGTCATGAAAATATTCAAGTCACGCAAGGCTATATCCATCTATCCGATGAGGAGCTTGACAAGGCATATTACGAAGTCTTTGAGAAAAATTCGAAATGGAGGGCAAAATGATCGAGTTGAGGTTTGAGGATTTCTATGAACAAAATTTTGAGGGCGAAGATTTCTGTCTGTATGTAATGAAAAATGGCCTGGGTGATGTCCTTTATGTCGGAATTTCTACTGTGGATGTTTGGTCGCGTTGGTTTAGCGGGACTGGACATATTCCCTGGTCAGGAACGATGCTCTATGGCAACTCAACCATTGGCGAGAAGATTGTAAATCACCTGCCTGATTCATGGGATTGGAAAATCCAATTATGGACATTGAAAGACTGCCTGGAGTTTTGTGAACAAGATCTTCCTGATCCAAAATTCAAAATGACTGCGGGCGAATACAATGATGCGGTTCGCAATATCGAAGCCCGCATGATCAAGAAATTATCTCCTGCATTGAATCGACACTTAAACCTAAATCCAGGCAGGGACACTACACCCAAAAGTGAAAAAGAGTTGAAATGGGAACATTACGTAGACCAGGCGTACGACGAAATATTCAACAAAAAGAAAAAATGATCAAAATTGGAAGTGACAGTCAACTTTTTTACTCAATATTGACACAAGCCTCCTACGCTCGCTTATAATCACCCTTCCACCGAGGAGATGTGTTCATCATACATAAGCTACTGGATTTTTATCGCGACCGCGAATATTTTTCAGAAGTCCAAAAGATCGCCATTCCCATCATCATCCAACAGTTGATGTTTTCAGGGTTGAATATGCTGGGCGTTGTGCTGGTTGGGCAAAAAGGTGAGACCTCTGTCGCCGCGGTTGGGCTTGCGGGTCAGGTCGCATTTTTGTTGAATCTGGTCCACTTCGGGATCATCAGCGGCGCGGCGATGTTCACGGCGCAGTTTTGGGGGAGGAAAGATGTTCCGAATTTGAGGCTTGTGCTTGGGTTGTGCCTGATACTCGCGATCTCCGCCAGCCTGATCTTCTTCGCCATCTCACAACTTTTTCCATCACAAATTCTGGGCATTTATTCCAAAGATGCAGAAGTGATTGCGTTGGGCACGGATTACATCCGCACATTCTCGTGGACTTTTATTTTCTTCGCCGTCACGTTCAGTTACGCGTTCGTGATGCGCTCCACGGGTGATGTGAAAACGCCGACCACGATCAGCGTTGCGGCTCTCTTGATCAGCACCTTTCTTTCGTATTCGTTGATCTTTGGGAAATTTGGTCTTCCCGAATTGGGCATACAAGGCGCGGCAGTCGCGGCTGTCGTTGCCCGCCTGCTGGAATGTATTGTCCTCCTGGTCGTGATTTATACCGGCAAATCGCCCGTCGCCGCGTCCCTGCACGAACTCACCAACTTTGACGCGAAATTTTTGGGCAGGGTTATCAAACCCATGCTGCCCGTCATCCTGAATGAATTGTTCTGGGCGTTGGGCATCACAACCTATAACATCATCTATGGGCGCATGGGGACCGAATCATTTGCCGCGATGAATATCGTCAGCACGATCGAGCAAATGGCATTTGTCCTTTTCATCGGGATATCAAATGCGACCTCTGTTTTGGTCGGCAATCGCATCGGCGCGGGGAAGGAAAATGAAGCCCACGTTTACGCGGGCCGCTCGCTGGGTCTCGGTGTTGCAGGAGGAGTCATGATTGGCTTGTTTCTTCAACTTGTGAAAACGCCCGTGTTATCTTTATACAACGTATCGCCCGATGTGATTGAGAACGCCAGCCGCGTCATTAATGTCATCACTTTCTTTTTGTGGATTCGCGTGACCAACATGACCATCGTGGTCGGCATCCTGCGGGCCGGCGGCGACACGCGATTCTCGCTTTTTCTGGATGGCCTTATCATTTGGATTGTCGGCGTCCCAATGGCGTATCTTGGTGCGAACGTGTGGCAT
>CAZIYY010000176.1:0-9585 GCA_964543585.1 uncultured Anaerolinea sp.
CAAAAGGGTAATTTGTTAAAGAGCAACTCAGGGTATAACTGCAAGAGTTTTTACAATTCGCAAAGATGGCTGTCACTTTGCTGGCCCCACAATGCTTTTCCATACTTGTTCTTCGCCATCGGTATAATTCCTGAGAATGGCTTTGTCTATGCTATACTAATTTTATTTACTCACCTTACGCACGTAGCCACACACCTGCCCTGACGGGCAGTGCCAGGGGAGACCACTGAGTCCCTTGAGTTTTTTCTCTTGTTTTCTCTGTGCGCTTGCGCAGTCTGTCGCAGATGACTTCGCCTACGTGAGGTCACTTATTTATATTAACTTTAGAAGAGGAGATGATTTCTCATGAATGATATGAATAACAAGGTCTGCCTGATTACAGGCGCATCACGCGGATTAGGCAAGGCATTGTCATTGGAATTCGGACGGCGCGGCGCAAAGCTGGTGATCAATTCGCGTTCATCCAGCGCAAACGAATTATTAGAAACAGAGAGTGAGTTAAGAAGCCTGGGAGCGCAGGTATTACGTGTAACTGCAGACGTTTCGCTCCGAACAGATGTGGAACGTCTGGCTGGCGAGGCGCTGGCGCGCTTTGGTCATGTTGATGTATTGGTTAACAACGCTTCTGCTCTCGGACCCACCCCGATGCCTTACCTGATCGATACTCCAATTGATGATTTTGAGCAGGTCGTTCGCACCAATATGACCGGACCGTTCATGCTGACGCGCGCCCTCGTCGGGCAGATGATCGCGCGGAAAACGGGATCAATCATCAATGTCAGTTCTGATGCGGGAGTGGTGGGATATGCCACCTGGGGCGCGTATGGCGTCTCAAAAGCGGCTTTGGATCATCTAACGCGCACCTGGGCAACAGAACTTAATGGAACTGGTGTGCGCGTCAACAGCGTAGACCCTGGGGATATGAATACTAGCATGAAGCGCGCTTCAGACCCAAAAGGCGATTCATCTGAATGGGCTGGCCCGCAAACCGTAACACCTGTTTTCGTTTATCTGGCAGCGGATGAATCAGCGGAGATCAATGGTCAACGCTTCCTGGCGCAGGAATTCGAGCCACAGAAATAAGACTCTCCTTCTCTGGAAGGAAATATCTAAACACAAAGTATACTAAGGTTTTCCTTCGTGCCCCTGCTGTTTAAAAAGAGTTGTCAAAATAAGAAACTAACTGAAATATTATGAAAAAGCCCGCCATCGAATTTGAACTGCCCAAGGAGCTGGAAGCGCACGAGCCGCCAGAATTGCGCGGATTGCGGCGCGACCAGGTGCGTTTGCTGGTTTTGCCTCGAAACGCAGACCAGCCCGCCATTCATACTCAATTCGCTGAAATTGGGGATTACCTGCGCGCGGGTGATCTGTTGGTCGTCAATAATAGCCGCACTTTGCCTGCGCTGTTACAAGCCCATGATGAAACCGGCGCGCCGGTGGAAGTGAGGCTTGCGCAACGCCGCACTGAAGATCGCTGGGACGCGTTAATTCTGAACGGCAGAACCCATATTGGTCGAAGTGGGATGCGTTTGGACTTCAGTCAAAACCTCACGGCGCAAGTTGATGCCCCCACTCCTGATCTGCCTTTTCTATGGCAGGTGCAATTCGATACCTGTTGCGCGGAGTTGCTTAACCTGATTTATCGCGTTGGGATTCCGATCCGTTATGGTTATGTCGCTGAGGCTTTGCCACTCGACTTGTACCAAACTGTTTACGCCGGCGCGCCCGGCTCCGTGGAAATGGCATCTGCAGGACGACCGTTCAGTTGGGAATTGCTTTTGAATTTGGAACGCCAGGGAATTAATCTCGCGACGATCTCTTTACACACCGGCATATCGTCCACGCGGGATGATGCGATTGACGCCAGCCACCCTAATTATGAAGAGGAGTATGATCTGCCCGAAGCCACTGTGCGCGCCATCAACGCGTGTCATCAATCATGCGGACGGGTGATCGCAGTGGGCACGACCGTGGTACGCACACTTGAAACTGTTGCCGCGCAAAATGACGGACTGATCCCTGCGCATGGCTGGACTCGTTTGCATATTGCCGCAGGTCACCAGCTACGCATTGTGGATGGCTTGCTGACGGGTATGCACGAACCGGAATCCAGCCATCTCGATCTTTTGAGCGCTTTCATCGAGCCGCAACGCCTGAAGGCTGCGTATCTGCAAGCCATTGAAAAAGGATATCTATGGCATGAATTCGGGGATATGAATTTGATCGTTTGATAGGGTTGAAACAAGTTGCTTTGCCTGCGCTTCCCTGCATGACAAATTTTCGTTGTAAAATCAGGCAAAGGGAATGATCCGTGAAACAAACGCTTAGATCCATCCGTGATCTGCGCGCATGCGCAGATGCCGCCGGGCAGGTCGGAAGCGGCGAAGTCGTTGGGTCGTACATTCGCGGGGTATGTGGACTCTGGATCGACGGAACCTCTTCCAAAGCCATCGAGATTGTTGACCAAATCAAAGGGGAGAAACGAGCGGGCAGACCCTTTGGGACTACGCTTGATGGTCCCGAGTTTGCCAGCATGATTGATCCTGATCAGATCGCGCCTTCTGTTCGCGATCTCTTTCTGGATGCGGACGCGCTTCGTCAGCGACTGGGATCGTTGTGCTTCATCAGAATCCCCATCAAAGCACAGATCGGGTCTGAACTTCCGCCTCGATTGGTCTCACAAACCGAAGATGGGACTTATTGGTTGCAGAACTGGATTCCCTGGGGTTGTCGCTCCAGCGAGTTATGGATGGAAGCCATGACGCGTCAGGGGATCGAGTATCCATCGGCAACGTCCATGAACGTAAGCGGTAGTCCGGAATTGATTGAGCAGGAGGCGGGGGTTGAGTTCTGCGAGTCGCATGGCATCTCAATTTTTCTCGGTGATCCGGAGAGCAAACATGAAGTGAAAGGTTCTTTTCCAATCCTCCAGGTGGACAAAACAGGAATTAGCCTCATTCGAGAAGGTCACTTTCCAGGTATTCTCTTCAAGCACCTGCTTCAAGAATGGGAAATAGATTTGAGTAATTTCAAGCCCGGGAAATATCCACTTGTGCAGATTCCAGAAGAGTTGTTCTCGGGTAACATTACAGGGAATCAACTGAGAAACGCGTTGATTGATCACCTGGACGGGTGAGGCAAAACTCCTGATACCTGGTCACTTCGTACGCCGCGCAATTCGTTTTTGCCTTGCCTGCTGGATACACTGCAACCCATGCGATCTCAAAGTAATGTCCGCAAATCAATCAGTCGTATAATACTGAATTCAACTTCTAACACCAAATATTGAAAGGAAAATATCAAATGGGACTCTTTGGCTTTGGCAAGAAATCTGATAAAAACACTCCCGCACTTTCTGTGGATGATGTCCGTCAGCGTTTGCTCGCGCTGAACCGTGAAACGGCTCCCTACCAGATCATTGACGGCGCGTCTCAAAATGTGGACTTGATCGCCGAGTGGAAGATCGTGGATGCGAAATGGGTTGAACTCTTTGCAAAAGCGAATCTCACAAAGGTCTTCCGCATCTATATGAAGTTCAATGCTGAAAAACATCAAGTGCGGGGCAAGGACGAGGAATTTACAGTTGAATGGCGCGCGGGAGTGCCATCGCTCTCGATCTCGGCTTCAAAATTCCAGGGACAGATGACCTCCGTTGAGTTTGGCGCAGCGTATGCCTTTACTGAAGAGCTGAAGCCTGGCGTGGTCTACAATTACCGCTTCAATACCAGTGAGATCAAGAAACCGATCCAGGAGGCAGTAGCCGCCTGCGGGTGGACCTATAAAGGCGTGGCTTTCGGAAAACTCTAGGCAGACCCCCTCCGACGATTTTCTGGCGAGACTTATGGCTGGTTCCTCAGCCCCACCCTGCCCGCAGGGCGGGAGGGGCTTCGTGCGCCGCGCAATTCGCTTTTGCCTCTCTTGCAAATTTTTTCAAACAAGCGTATTCTATTTTCAATGATAGCAAAGTCGACCCGTAAAACATCAACTTTGATCACGAGTGTGGGAGAAGATTTTTTCCCATACGACAATAGGAGGAGGTGATTTCATGACAATATTGGACACAGTGATTGTAGGCGGAGGTCAGGCGGGCCTGGGAGTGAGCTATTTTCTTCAACAAAACGGAAACAGTCACGTGGTCTTTGAGCAGGGGCGGATTGGTGAGTCGTGGTTATCAGCGCGCTGGGACTCGTTTCAATTGAATACGCCAAACCTCAGGAACGTACTACCCGGCCTGCCATACGATGGATCGGAGGCTGACGGCTTCTGGCGAACAGACAAACTGGTGGATTATTTTCAGCAATATGTTGATCGTTTCCAACTGCCCGTGCGGACGGGTGTGACAGTTATCTCGGTGGAGCGAGGGGAAGATCAAGAGGGCTTCGCAGTCAAAATGCGGACGGATGAGCAAGCCGAGGAATCCGTATCGAGTCGTTCGGTTGTTGTCCTTCCGGCATCCAGCGGATACCCAAATTTCCTTCGATTCGTTCAAAGCTTCCCGCCGATATCATCCAATTGCATACGTCCGATTATCGCAACCCGGAGAGTTTGCCGCCGGGCGCGGTCGTTGTTGTGGGGGGTGGGCAATCGGGATGCCAGATCACCGAAGATCTGCTGTCTGCCGGGCGGACTGTCTATTTATGCACCAGCAAGGTTGGGCGTGTACCTCGGCGCTACCGCGGCAGGGACTTGGTGGAGTGGTGGGTGGACACGAAGTTTTGGGATGTCACCTATGATAGTCTGCCGGACAAATCCATCAGCCGTGCGGCTCAGCCACAGATTTCGGGGCTCGGGCGTTACGGACATACCCTCAGCCTGCAATATCTGGCAGGTCGGGGTGTGATGATATTGGGTCGCTTGTTGGATGTTGAATCGGGCACTTTGGTCCTGAGCGATGATGCGGCGGCGCATGTTCATTTTGCGGACGAATTTTCGCAACGCGTCAAGAACGACATTGACGCTTATCTGAAGCGCATGAATATCACCCCCCGCCGCTCGAAGATGATCCAGCAGATATATCCGACGTTGAAGCGGAGTGTGTCTCCTCGTTGCGACAACTGAATCTGCACGAAGCCAACGTCAGTACCGTGATATGGGCAACGGGGTTCACCGGGGATTTTAGTTGGATACACCTGCCGGTCTTTGACGATCAGCATAAGCCGATCCACAAACGAGGCATTTCGGCAGAGCGCGGCTTGTACTTCGTTGGTTTCCCCTGGCTCAACAGCCGCAAGTCGGGAATCCTTTATGGGATTCGGGAAGACGCGCAATATATCGCAAATATGATTCAAGATTACATCAAGTAGCGAAGGAGTTCAGCAAATGGACATCAAACGAAATGGCTCACAGCCTTCCGGCAAAGGCCAGGCCGAGTATTTTACCGGTACCGTACGCATTGATCCCCTGTTCCAGTCACCCGATCCGGCACGCGCGGTTGGCGCCAGCGTTACGTTCGAGCCTGGTGCTCGGACAGCATGGCACAGCCACCCGCTAGGCCAGACCCTGATCGTGATGGCTGGCTGCGGCCGGGTGCAACGCTGGGGTGATGACATTAGGGAAATCCGGCCGGGTGACGTGATCTGGACCCAGCCAGGCGAGAAACATTGGCACGGCGCCGCGCCAACGACGGCCGTGACGCACATTGCTATTCAAGAACAACTCGATGGTAAGACCGCCAACTGGATGGAAAAGGTCAGCGACGAACAGTATGAGGCTGGATTAAGTGTCGAATAAAGGGAACGCAATGCGCGTCCAATTCGCTTTTGCCTTGCTTGCTGTTTATCAAAAAGTTTCGTTGTATATTCAGCTGACTGTCACTTTGGATGGGTGCAATGACTCCGCTTACTCTATATTACAACCCCATCCAGGTTTTCTTCAGATTCAGGAAATTTCATTTTCAATCGTTCAAGTGAATCGACCAACACGGAGGAAATGACCAGGTCACGAAACCATTTGCGGTTGGCAGGGACGATATACCAGGGGGCGTATTCTGTGCTGGTTTTGCTCAACACATCTTCATAGGCTTGCATGTAATCAGGCCACAGCTTGCGCTCCTCCAGGTCACCGAGGCGGAATTTCCAGCGCTTGGAGGGGTCATCGAGGCGGGCTTGTAATCTTTCCTTTTGTTCAGCCAGGTCAATGTGCAGGTAAAACTTCAAAATGGTTGTTCCATTTTCGGCGAGCGTGCGCTCAAATTCGTTGATCTGATCGAAGCGTTTGCTCCACACCTCAGGCGGGACAAGGTTGTGCACGCGCACAACGAGAACATCCTCATAATGACTGCGATTGAAGATGACCATTTCCCCATTGTCGGGCAACTGCTTGCGGATCCGCCAAAGAAAATCATGTTCGAGTTCTTCGGGTGTGGGCGTTTTGAAACTTGCCACACGCACGCCCGCAGGGTTGACGCCATCGAATACACGGCGGATCACACCATCTTTTCCGCCTGTATCCATGGCCTGCAATACGACCAGCACCTTGTGTTTGTGTTCGGCAAACAACAATTCCTGCAAATTTTCCAGTTTGCCATTCAGCTTTTCAAGCTTTGCCAGGCCCTCTTTTTTTCCGCCTTTGAAATCGCCCGTATCACCTGGGTCGTATTTGGAGAGTTTTATTTTTCTTTCAGGTTTGACCAAGTATTGTTTCATGGAAAGTCCTTTTCTTTCAATCATCTTACCTCCTTCGTGAAAACTCCACAATAGACGACTGTCTCTTTACGGTCGGACAATCCACTTGCGAATCCACAAGGATCGTAGATTCGACCCAAGGGTTCCTGGGTTAATTTCATAAATAGGTAATTTGTAGGAGGCATGACATCTGTATGGGTATCGTTAGGTAAGATCGCCTGCAAGACTGGTAGAATAACCAACTCGACGCCCGGCCAGCGTCGGAGATTTTTGCCTGATGAATTGTGCACAACAATATCTGGCAAAAAAATTCCTGCCCTGCCCAGCATCTCCCTCAAATGGATAACCGCATATCGGAGCAGGATCAACCTCAGGTCCGGAAAGAGGCGTTTTCCCATCCCTCTGTGTTTACAGATAATAGCATCAACAGAGCAGGGACCCATCAGCGCATGTGATCAAATCGTGCTTTCACATGCTTTGACATAGAAAGGATTACCCATGCTACGAAAACAAGACCTTAGTGTTGGGAAGTGTTATGTGAATTATGGAGGAAAGGTTGCCCGGGCAATATTGGGGGTCAGCGATAAGATCGTCACGTTCATTACTTATCACCTGGATACTGGCAACTCATGCGGCTCAACCAGTGAGTGTACGAGGACGGACTTCATACGCTGGGCGGATCACGAAGCCACACCCGCAGAAATTGCCAAAACGAAATCTCACGGGATGGACGCTTTGTTCCACATATCTCAATCGCCAAACCAGGCAAAGTTGAAACACAGTAAAGCGATTGAGGTGCCTACAATTACTTCGCGAGCTTCGTAACGAAATTTTACTGGCTTGTTGCCTGCCCCTCACATAACCTGCCCCGCATCCAATGGATGCGGGGCAGGTTGCACATAACGAAGGCTTATCCTGCAATTCACTTTTGGCTATTTTGACCCTCTCCGACGAATCTCCGTCAAGACTTATGATTGGTTCTTCCCCCAAATATATCAGTGAGTTATACAGCCCGGCGCAGACGCAAAATCAGGACCGCTAGAATTGCGTTAATGGAAATTATCAGAGCGAACATGATACATCCGGATGTGCCCTCAAAAAAATAAGTGACCTGCCCAAAATGGGAAGCCATATAAGTAAGTAGGTTGAAAATATGCAGAATCACAATAATGGCGAACGCAATCCAACCATCAATGATCCACAGGAATGCTGCGCCCAGTGTGATGATGGGAATGATGAGAAAGCTGTTGAGCTGGGAAATGTTTTCGAGTGAATCCGTCAACAAGGCTGCCGAGATCCCAAGCCAAAATAAACCAATCACCGCCAGCACTGCCCAGGCCAGATTATGCTTTGGATCAGCTTTTAGAGTCTTGGATGATGATCCCCGCGTTTGAACCGGTTTACGATTAATGAGAACTACAAGGACAGTTGCAATGGCGCTTATCAGGGCAGTAATAATCGTTTCCATCGGTTTCTCCTCAAGGAATAATTTGAGTTAATAGGGAGAACTTAATTAACCAAGGGTTGTTTTGAAGTAGGACAACTATATCACTTCCTTATGATTTGGTGGTTGAGATGAGACGTGATATGCCTGCTTCTCGCCCACCACCGACGATTCCCCATCGAGACTTATGGTTGGTTCCTCAGCCCCACCCGCCCTTCGGGCACCCTCCCCAAATACGACAAGAAAAATTTGGTTTCGGATTCAAAGTCTAAATGTCGTATTTGGGGAGGGCCGGGGAGGGGCTTCGTGCGCCGCCCAATTTGCTTTTGCCCCGCTTGAAATACAATCGAGCAGATTTTGGAGAAGTGTCTGTCCTGAATTCTGGAAAGTGTGATTCCAGACTTCGGAAGTCTGCCTGTGCGTTTATCGAGGATAGACCAGGATCACGAATGGCAACAACACCTTTGAAGGGATGATTTCTCGCGGGTTCGCTACCAAGATACCTGTGGACCCTCCCCCATCCAGATTGACAGCAATATCCAGGTTTAGGTCTGATTCTGTCAAATAGACGCTTAACTGGTGCAATGTAAAATGCCCTTGAGGGGCAACGATAAAAATGATTCGGCCATCCTTATCTTGCGCAATGACAGTTCGTCTTGCTCCTATATGATCTTCCCTCTCTGCGCCGAAGCCGAGTTCGCCGCCCGGTCTGACAAGGATCGGAAACGACTGTAAAGCAGCTTGCAACGGCTCATAAGATTTGTAGGGTTTCTCCACGAGCCACCTTAATTCTGCCGAATCTTCATTGATCGCCAGCATCCCTCCGAACCCATCAAAACTGCTTCCAAAGGCTTCGCCATTGACGATGGTGAGCCCATTCGGAAAATATCGATCATTTTCTATGCTAAAGTAACCTCCATTCAGGACCAGGGAGGCGTTTGTCTCTTTTTGCCAGGTCTCCAGAGACTTGGGCCCTTCGTCATATGCCACATCCATCCGGAAGTAATTTTGATCGAGACGCCATAGATATAACGACTCGATAATTTGGTTCTGGTCATTGTAGATTCTGATCAGGCGCCGCTCGAACCCAGGTCGTAACAAGGACCAGCCTGTATCCGGCATTATTTCTACTGTGCTTGAGAGGCTGGGAACAGGTGTGGGTGCAAATATCGCTGTCGGTGTTACCGCCGACGTTACACCGGGTGCATTGTTGATGTAATAAATGATACTGGAGCAGGTCCCTATCAAAATGATAAAAAGAAAAGTGTGAAGTGTTCGTGAAATACGTTTATGCATGGTCGCGATTGTAGCAGTTTAGGTTAATAAGAATATGATTTAGCTTCCGAAGTCTCCTCACCCACTTCGTGCGCCGCTAATTCGCTTTTACTCTGCCTACCTTCGACCCCCTCCGATGATTTTCCATAGAGACTTCTGGTTGGTTCCTCTGCCCCACCCTGCCCTCTCACAGGGGTAGGTATATTGAAAAAACTCTGATGCAGAGATTAGAATTTGGTT
>CAZIYY010000177.1:0-1175 GCA_964543585.1 uncultured Anaerolinea sp.
CTTTGCAGCCTTTTGCATTAGAATTGCCCGTATCAGAGGTTATCGCAGTTCACAGGTAGTCTTTACGAAGACACCTGTGAAAACTCTTTAGATACAAAATCATTGCTCATTTCTTTTATCTGCATCCCTTTGGTAAAATCTCCCCCATGTTATATCGCACACCTTACACGGTACGCCTCACCACTTGCTATTTACTAATTACTCTTCTCATCTCCTCCTGTTCCTCCTCTGGCAATTCGAACGCATACCCAACCTACGATCCCTTTGCGCCCATCAACGGGACAAACACCGCGTTGCCTCCCGTTCAAACCGGCGAGATTGTTCAATCCACAAAAACGCCGACGGGACCGACTCCAACACGCGCACCCATATCTGTAACGATTCCACTGCGTAACACGAACCCATCCTTCACAACGCCAACGCCAGACCTGCCTCACGCGCTCCCGCCGCCGCGTGAATTCCTTGACCAGTACACAGTCCAATCTGGGGATACGCTTGGCAGTATCGCGCAGGAATATGGGATCACGCTTGAGGCGCTGATGCAGGCGAACGGGCTGAATGAAGCGAGCATCCTTTCGGTTGGCACGGTTTTGAATATCCCTCCAATCAACGCGGATCCCATTCCAGGTCCCTCGCTCAAGATCATTCCCGATTCCGAATTGATCTACGGGCCCGCCAGCGTGAAGTTCGATCTCGATGCATATCTGCAAAGCCGCGGCGGTTATCTCGCCAACTACGTTCAGGAGGTGGACGGCGAATATATCAGCGGCGCGCAGATCATCACGCGCATCTCGCAAAGTTATTCGGTCAACCCGCGTTTGCTGATTGCGCTCGTCGAATATCGAAGCGGATGGGTTACCAACCCTGTGCCGCAAAATGTGGATTATCCGCTTGGAAATTATGACGACTACTATGCAGGTCTTTACAAGCAAATGGCATGGGCGGCGGATAATTTGAATCGCGGCTATTATCTCTGGCGCGCGGGCGCGATTTCAACTTTGCCATTGAACGATGGCACATATGTTCCGCTTGACCCGACCATCAACGCGGGGACGGCAGGCGCGCAATATTTTCTTTCGTTATACAACGATCGTATAACGTGGGATAACGACGTCAGCGCCCTGGGATTATTCCAAACTTATAACCTGCTCTTTGGCTATCCCTTCGACTATGAC
>CAZIYY010000177.1:1185-9584 GCA_964543585.1 uncultured Anaerolinea sp.
ATCGCCCCATTACTGCCCTCGAACCTGATTCAGCCTCCGATGCAACTTCCCTTCGCTGACGGCGTGACGTGGTCCTTCACCGGCGGGCCGCATGGAGGTTGGGACTCAGGCTCGGCATGGGCTGCGCTCGATTTTGCTCCGCCTGGCGAAGGCGCGGGATGCGTCTCCAGCGAGGCATGGGTCGTTGCAGTTGCCGATGGGCTCATCGTGCGCGCGGACGCTGGGCGTGGCGCGGTCGTCCAGGATCTGGATAACGACGGATACGAGCAAACAGGCTGGACTGTCCTTTACATGCACATCGAATCACGAGGCCGCGTTCAACCCAACCCTTACGTGTATGCCGGTGATGTCATTGGGCATCCCTCCTGCGAAGGCGGGGTCTCCAACGCAACACATTTGCATCTTGCGCGTCGCTACAATGGTGAATGGATTCCAGCAGACGGGAATCTGCCATTCAATCTGGATGGCTGGATTTCAAGTGGAAACGGCATCTTGTATGATGGTTTTCTCACGCGCGGCACAACGATCATCGAAGCGCGGGAGGGCGTGTTCGAAGGATTGAATCAGATTTCGAGGTAGGATTTTTGCCACGAAGGACACGAACTGCACTAAGTTTGGACGAACGATGAGCGAATAGCATCTCAATAGATTTTCTTTGTGTCCATCGTGTCTTCTGTGTTTAGTTAGTTTTTCAGTGCAGTCACAGGTATAATTCTCTTCGTGAAACGCGCCGTCATCCTCCTCATCATTACATCTACAATGCTTACATCCTGTATCGGGAATGCATCGTTATGGGGACAATACATAACACCGACTCCGCCCGGCGGCGCGGCTCCCAGCTCTTCGCCTGTCCCTGCGATCATTGTTACAGATACGCCTGCGCCCATTGATCCACAAGCATTTGGAATCACAACCACATATACCCCCACACCCACCTTCATCAACGACACATTCGTCACGCAAGCAGTCACAACCCTAAGCGATACGCCTACACCTCCATCAAACAGCCCGACAGTCCTGTATTATTCTCAAAACGGAGACTGGCTCCCGGCAGTGGCAAACAGGTTCGGGGTGGAGGTGAACGAGATTGCATCCCCCAAGGTTCTCCCCGAAAAAGGATTCCTCGATTCAGGCACATTGCTCATCATCCCCGATCGCCGCGATGACAGTGTTCAATATACATCCCCACTGCAAATTATTCCAGATGGTGAATTTGTCTTTTCCGCAACCGCTGAGGACTTCGACATCGCGGCTTATATCCAGGACGCGGGCGGATATCTCTCCACGTATCGCGAATATCTCGGCTCCACCGGTTGGACGAGTGGGGCAGGTGTCATCGAAAGGGCTGCGTATGAGAATTCAGTCAACCCGCGGCTTTTGCTTGCCATTCTCGATTACGAATCACGCTGGGTGCGCGGCAAGCCCGAAAATCAATTCCGCATTGATTATCCGATGGGACACGAGAACTTCCGCAATAAGGGGATGTTCCTGCAATTGGCATGGGCGATCAATCAACTGTCCATGGGATATTACGGTTGGCGCGCAGGCAGCCTGACAGAGATCACCTTCCGTGATGGAAGCAAATTACGGCTCGATCCCACACTCAATGCCGGCACAGTTGCCGTGATGGTTTTGTTCTCGCGTCAGCACAGCCTGAATGAATGGCTTCGCATCATGGATCAGACTAGCGGTTTTGCATCCTACTATCAGAGTATGTTCGGCGACCCTTGGTCACGCGCGCAGGCGACCGGACCAATCTTTCCACCGGGTATTGCCCAGCCTGAAATGGTCTTGCCTTTTGAAACGCATACGGCATGGGCATTCACTGGGGGACCACACAGCGCATGGGAGCATGATGGTCCGCTGGCGGCATTGGACTTTGCCCCCGCAAGCAGCAAGAGTGGATGCGATGCGTCGCTCACGTGGATATTATCCACCGCGCCGGGCTTGGTGGTGCGGACCGGCAAGGGTATCGTTGTCGTGGATATGGATGGCGATAGCTCTGAACAAACGGGCTGGAACATTCTATATCTGCATGTTGCCAACCAAAGCCGCGTGGCGAAGGGACAATGGGTTGATACAAACGACTTGATCGGTCATGCTTCCTGCGAAGGCGGAATATCCACCGGCACTCATTTGCACTTCGCGCGAAAATACAACGGCGAATGGGTGATTGCCGATGGGCCCATCCCATTTGTATTGAGCGGATGGACGGTGGTCGCAGGCGACAAGCCATATCAGGGCAAACTTGTCAAAGGCAACAAGATCATCACAGCTGATGTTTATGGACAGGCGCGCGCATTGATCTTCCGTGAAGATGATGATTAGGAAATGGCAGGCGACAGTCACGCGCTTTGCGAAAGTGACTGTCGCCTTAATTACATTGACGATCTCCTCCTGCGCACCGCGCGAATTAAGAAGCGGAATCGAAAACATGATCACCCCGCTTGCGCCCACCTCAGCGCCAGCCCCAACCTCAGGCAGGCCCGAATACAGGCCCGGCGAACTCGTGGATTACACCGCGCAAAGCGGGGACACCCTCCCTGCGCTGGCGGCGCGTTTCAACACAACTTTCGATCAGATCATGGAAGCCAACCCCGTCATCCCGCGCGATGCGACAACCATGCCGCCCGGCTTTCCAATGAAGATTCCCATCTATTATCTTCCGTTATGGGGGACTCCGTATCAAAGCCTTCCCGACCATGCTTTTGTCAACGGACCCTCACAGATCGGGTTCAGCGCCTCGGCGTTTGTCGCCTCTACAAATGGCTGGCTGAAAGATTACCGAGTCTATGCGGGTGGCGAAATGCGCTCGGGCGCAGAGGCTGTGGATTATGTCGCTACAAATTACAGCGTCAGCCCGCGGCTGTTGCTTGCCCTCCTTGAATATCAGGCCGGCGCCCTCACACAACCCGAACCTCCCGCTGAAAAATATTTGCTCGGCTTCAGGCGCGCTTTTTACGATACCCCCTATCTTCAACTTGTGATCGGGGCGAATACACTCAATAACGCATATTACAGCTGGCGCGGTGGAAAATTAACCGAGTTCGAATTACCAGATGAATCACTCACCCGACCCGACCCCTGGCAGAACGCCGGATCGGTCGCGCTCCAATATTATTTTTCAAGAATATATTCTGGAGATAAGTACTACGCTTCAATCGGACCTGAGGGCTTGGCGCGCGTTTATCAAACCTTATTCGGCGACCCCTGGCTTGATCTCGTTATCATCCTCCCTGGAAGTCTTCAACAGCCTGAACTGCGCTTCCCCTTCCGCGCGGATTACATCTGGGCATACACAGGCGGTCCACACACAGGCTGGGGGACAGGTGAGCCTTTCGCCGCCATAGACTTTGCACCGGCATCTGACACTACAGGATGTGTTACCGTGGGGAAAGACGAATACGCCAGTGCAATGGCTGACGGACTCATTGTCCGCTCGGATATTGATGGAACGATCATTGATCTTGACAAGGACGGAGACGAACGCACAGGCTGGGTCTTATATTATTTGCATCTCGCCACAAATAATCGCATTCCCATCGGGCAAGAAGTGAAAGCCGGTGATCCTGTCGGCTATCCATCCTGCGAAGGCGGACATGTGACAGGCACTCACGTCCACATCGCGCGCAAATATAACGGCGAGTGGATTCTTGCTGATGGTCCGCTTGCGTTCAATCTCGAAGGCTGGGTCGCGCACAACGGGTCGCAAGCCTATCAAGGCACGCTCACGCGCGGCGCGCTGACTGTCACCGCCTGTGAATGTTCTGATCTTAAAAGCCAGGTGATATCGGAAGCGCGGTAAAAACGAGTAAGGAATCCTTTTCACGGCCTTAGGTTGCTTTGGCCATGCTTGGGCTATATAAATAATCCTTCGGTCTTCGCAGGAATCCTCCGTCGCAGTCAGGGTCAATTGGTTGCCTTCCAATCTCCATTGGTATGTCCCCTGCTCTATGCCAAAATTTGTGCAGGCATAATCACCAATATCAGCGCCAAAGGCAATTTCATTTGGGGAAAGGGTAAAGGGTCCCTCTGCTCGCAATCGCATTCCGATATCGGTTTCCTGGGGCAGCCGCGCTGCACCATCAAGCGTGAATTCCAATTGCCCCCCATCGTATACGTGGACGCGCCTCAGTTTTCAGAAAACACAATCCTTTTGGATTTGGAGGGTTCAGGGTTTAAAGCTACGACCCACCTCCTTGAACATGGACATCGCAGGATTGGAATGATTACTGCGCCCCTGAGCTGGCCAAATTTTAATCAGGCTTATCAGGGGTATTTACGGGCGCTCAAAGCCTCAAAATTGGAACTCGATCCGGCTCTCGTTATTGAAGCGCCGATTTTCGCTCTTGAAAGCGGATACCTGTCTGCCATGCAGATGCTCGAACTCAAAAATCCGCCAACAGGAATTTTTGTCTCAGGCGATCTGATGGCAACGGGCGCTATCCGCGCGCTCAATGAGCATGGCAAACGCGTCCCCAAAGATATTGCCATCGTGAGCAAAGATAACATTGAACTTGCGGCACAGATTGACCCACCGCTTACAACGGTCGCCTCTCCCACCTATCAAATGGGCGTGGAAGCCATGAACATGCTCATCCGTTTGATCGCTGGAAAAAGATTGGACAAAAAACGAATCGTGATGCCAACTGAATTGATCGTTCGCAAGAGTTGCGGATGCATATAAGATAAATTTCAGTCCAGTGATAATTCCTGCCACATCCCCTGATAAATCAATCTCTTACCTCCGTCATCTTCGTCTTCATAAATCTCATAATGTAAATTCATCGGGAATGCCTGTTCGAGCATGATCTGAGCAGGACAATATTTAGTGGCTGTAAGTTCTATCGAACGTAATACCGCATCTTCATTAATATTTCTTCCAACAATAACATACGTAATGACCGCGCTCGTAAATACTTTGGGATATTCCGGCGAACGCGGCGCGTCCACCTTCACTTCAAACTGAGTCACGTCCTGGCGTTTCTTGCGCAGAATCGATAGGACATCCATTGCGGTGCAGCCCGCGAAACCCAGCGCGATCATTTCCATTGGGCGGACGCCACTGTCTGTTCCGCCGTAGGAGGAGTCTGCATCCATTAGCACGGGAAACCCGGAAGCAGACTTGCCGATAAAGGTCATATTGTTTTGCCAGTTGACTGTTGCTCTCATTGATTCTCCGCTTCGTAACGCAAGATGTCATCCTTCGATACAGCTTCGCCACTCAGGACAAGTCTTGTACCATATTACTGCCTCTCTGTGATAAGAGGGGCTACGTGTTTGTCCAGCATTCTGCGGCTGATGCCTCCAACCCACATCAATCGCATGATTCCGTTTCGGTCAATCACAAAAGAATTGGGAAGGTTCAATGTTTTGAAAGCCTGCTCTGTCGCGATATAAGTAGGGTCAAGCCAGATCGGAAATGTCAGGTCATAATCTTTCGCAAATTGCAATACGTCCGGCGTTGGGTCACCATCGTTGATGGCGATGACGATAAATCCATTATTGCGATGCTTGTTATAAAAAGATTGGAGGGCTGGCATCTCAGCCTGGCATGGAACGCACCATGTCGCCCACAGATTGACGAGAACCACCTGTCCGCGATAATCTGCCAGTGAATGGGAGATGCCTTGCGTATCAGTGAGGGTCAGTTCGGGCGCAGGATAATCTGCTTTAACGGGAACAACTGAAAATTCGTTTTGAGGCGGAACGTTCCGCAAAATGAAGAACGCGGAGGCGGCGATCAGGATGAATCCCAATCCCAATAAGAGAAAAGGCAGAAGTTTTTGCGGTTGTGTGGAAGGTTTGGATTCGATCATGTTTTGAACAAGTATACCCCGTCAGGTGATGCGGAATGTCCCGCAGGTTTCCTTGCTTCAAGTTAATCAACTGGATAATCTGCGGGACGGTGTATGACATCACTCATTCAGGCGAGCGATTTGTGAAAAATCGCAGGACAAAGTATCCGCCCAACGCGATCAGAACTGCGGGACCCAGATATTCTGTAAAGCCAGTGAACGGCGTTCCGCGAATTGCGCCAAAGAGCAGAAGAACTGCCCCAGGGATCAGCGCCCATGAGCGGCTGCTTCCGCCGGGCAGGATGGCGACCAGCACGAAAGTGAGACCCAGCCCCAGAAAAAAGAGTCCGCCGCCCGTATCTCCCTTGAGCAAATTGTCCAAAACCGAACTGAAGCCGAGCGTAAGCATCACGCCTCCAGGAATGATCGCCCACCAGCGCTGTGTGTCGGTGAAATAGACCCACCAGAAGGCAAGGCTGATGCCAGCAAAGAAGACCAGTCCATCATACGCTGAAAGTGATTCGGGCAAAAATGATGATACGGCTAAACCAAGCAGGGTAAATGCCGGGAACGCTGCCCACCAACTGTTGCGATCATGGATGAGCATGTACAGAAAGAGCGCCCCGCCAGCGCCAAAGATCAAACCCCAGAAAATTCCACCTGAGTTCGAGATAACGTTCATTGCATCCAGCAATGACAGCACACCGCCAAACACCAGTAAAACACCAATCCATAGCCGAGGATCAAACCTTCTCATTCTTCATTCTCCTTTTATCATGTCACTACGAGCCTTCGGGGAAGCAGTCTCCTGTTGCGAGGGGATTGCTTCGTCGCAAAAACCGCTCCTCGCAATGACATATTGTTATTTTACCGACACTGAACCCAGACCAGATTGGACATTGATCTCGGCGCGGTCAACAGCCGTATCGAAGTTGGACGATTGATACATTCCCGAATCCAGGCGTGGGAATCGATTCGTATCCACGTTTATTGCGGTCACGCCTTCCCGCACGCGGATTCGCGCCGCGGTTGCTTCCGGGACGCGAATGTTCACGGAAGCCGCGCCAGCCTCAACGTCCAGAAGTGATGCGCCGCGCGCGGGCATCGTTATGTTTGAACTGCTGGCTCCTGTCTTCAATTCGACGCGCGTAGCGAGCACATCCTTCAAGTCAATATCAATCTGGCTTGCGCCCGCTTCCACGACCAGAGTCAGCGGGATTTCCTGCGTGAGTTGGAATTTCCACACGCCTTGCGACGGACCCACAAAAGGAACGAAAGAAGGACCCGCCTCCACCTTGACCTCAAGCCTGTCACCGTTTAATTGGTTTTTGTGATTCATCCCGATGGCAGCTGTGCCCACCAGTGCCTGTCCCACTGGCGCGCCGCCACTGATCTCGATCTGACCCGCGCCATGCGAGAAATTGAACTTCGCGCTTTTTGCCGCGTTAAGCGGAATTGAGAACATCTCTTCGGAGGATGTTTCGCCGCGCCAATAGACGCTGAGGATCATCCAGCCGCCAACGAGAATGAGCGCAAGGGGCCAGAAATAAGTAAAGACGTTCTCGATTAGATGTTGGGCTTGAAGGAAGAGAAGCAAGCCGAATAATATCAGCGCGCTTCCCCAAAAGATGTTATCGCGTCTCATCTTGCGCCCTATTTCCGCCGCGCATAAATCCGCGTGCGAGGACCACCACACCAAGCAGGATCAAGATGATCGCCACGCCGTACTCACCCAGGAAGGCAAGTTCTCCGAAGAATGTGCCAAAGACAAGGAATAGCACAGCGCTGATGACAAGTAGTCTCAATCCATGACCGAGATTCCTGCGCGTGTGTTCGCCCAACAAGCCCGCGAGTATTGTGCCCACGCCCACAAATCCCGGGATGAGCGTCCACATGTAGGACCAGGAGCTAAAATTTCCCGTTGCGTTTTGGTAGTATAGAATTCCACCTATGCCCGAGATGATCGAGGCAGGAATTGCCATACCGGGCGCGCCGGTGATCAGGCCAATTAGCAGAACGAGAAGCCCTGCGCCGATTGTCCACATGGGCCAGGTGAAGTTGCTATCCAGCCATTCCTGCACCGCAGGCACCTGGCGCGTAACCACCAGCCAGCCGCCGAACAGGATCAAAAGAATTCCAAGAGCAAGATTGGTACGGTTTTGTTTCATCGCGATTCTCCTAATCAAGTGAGATCAAAATCAAATCCATAATATTCTACGACAGAATCGCTCAAAGGTTTCAAGCGAACAGTCATTCTCTTCATGGATAGGATTTTCGCTCATTCGCAAAGTCGGCGCTGGCAGGTTGTAGGAGAATAAATTGGTTGCGAGTCACCGGAGTCATCGATTGAACCTTTGAATGAGATTGAACCATTATAAGGATTTTCGTAGCGTCGCACAATGGCACTATCGCAGAGACGTGTTCAGTCTTATTCACTTATCTCTATAAACAAAAATCTCTCGTTAAAAAGGATGAGAGCTTCATTTTTTCTCGTGCAGTAATGAATTCTTGCAGACGCCAAATTATAAGTCGCTATTCTTATGTGTTTCTGTCAAGTACCCATTTTATATACCAATGATAAATAGACACGCTTCGCAGTCA
>CAZIYY010000178.1:0-9454 GCA_964543585.1 uncultured Anaerolinea sp.
GGCTTGTCTCTTCACACCAACAAGTTTACCCGACCATTTTCAAAACACTCTCTTATGGGCTCGCCCTTTCCAGGGATGCTTCGCGACTGCTCAAATCTATTATCCTGCCATACATTTGCACTTGCGGGGACGGGGTTTTCGCAATGATTTTCATCTTGCGCAGAGGAGGGTTTTCTTGTATGCTTACAGATAACCCCACTAGGGAATCGAATTCATCGTCAACAATGTCAAAATCGTGCAAAACTGGTGAGCCTGGACATTGGTCGGCTTACATAATGGGTTTGGTCGTATGAGTATCACAACAAAAGAATTGAAAATCCTTCTACAAAAATCAGGCAACCGATGTGCCTTTCCAGGATGTGGGGAATTACTTTTGCATGTTAGCGATGACAATATCGACGAAAAAACAGTTTTGAGCAACATTTCTCATATTGTTGCTCAAAGTAAAGACGGACCACGAGGACAGTATCCATTGCCACCTGAAGACAGGGACAAGGAAAGCAATCTGTTACTTCTCTGCGAAAACCATCACACAATCATTGACGACCAACCCCAAAAATATACTGTTGAGCGCGTCAGGCAATTCAAAGAAGATCACGAAAAACTTATTGAAGATGCGACTGGAAGGGCAGTTTCTAGTCAGTCGGAATTGGTTACTTTAGTTAAAGAAACATTGTATAGCACATTGTTCGAGGTCACCGAAATGCCCGTGCATGTCTATCGTGCACCATCAAAGTTTTCCCAAGCCCAGACGCAGGAGATTCGTGCGAAGATAGTCCCTCCGCGAGATAAAACCGAAATTTACCCTTACGTCATCCGCGAGGGAATTTTATATTCTTTTCAAAACCTCCGATATCACGGAGGACCTTTTCAGCATGTGGTTGATATAGATAAGGCTAGTGCCATCCCCGCTTATGACTTTTGGAATGATCTCACAAAAAACCTCTGGTTTACCGATTTACTGAACAAGACTATCAATAAATTAACCGGGCGGAAAGGGCTAATGTGGGACCAAGAGCACAAGCGATATTATTTCCAGCCTGACAAACCAGGAGAAGTTAAGGAAGTTGAATACCGCCCTTTGAATCAGTCGAAATCTACAAAGCAAGTCGTATGGCAACCTATAAGTAGGCTAACTCATGAACCACGCCCTTATTGGCTGCATAGAGCAGTTAATCTCAGATTTCACCAAGTTAACCATGCCCAATGGTGCTTGAGTATCCGCCCTGAATTTAGAGTTACCAAGGATGGTCTTGAGTCACTGGAATCCGAAAGAATCGGCGCAAAGGTAACTCGCAAGAAGAGCAAAATGTTCAACTATGATTTGCTGGGAGAAATCAACTTTTGGCGAGATTTTCTTTGCGAAAGCGAGCCTAGGATTATTCTAAATTTTGGCAAAGGACAACATATGATTATTTCATCGAATATGCTTGAAACAGAAATCGATTGGCCAGGCATGCCTGAAAGATTTGCAAAGCCCTTCAAGAACATTGAATATCAAGAGGACCTCTTTAGTTGGGCCAAATTAGCTAATTTAGAGTCAGATTACGCAGAAGACGATGAAGGTGATTGGATCGAAGAAGAGATTGATGAAGATGAGTAATCCATCTCTATCCCCGATTGTCCGTAGCCACTATCTTGGGGAACCAAAACTGGAATTTGCCGATGGAAGAAACCATATTGATCCCAAACTCGGAATTTCCCGTTTCGGTCCGAAGTCCTTTAGTCCGCGTAAAAGACATCCTTCCTATGTGAAAGTCGGCTTTATTGGTAGTGCCGAAACAATTTCTTCTACTAAAGATTGGATACAAAACAGTGCGCAGGGTGTGGCAGGTGATGATAAACATCCTGAATTCCCTGGATTTATGGAAGACCGGGGATTCTTTTCACAATTGGAATTCGATGACTCTTGGAATGCTCAATTATTCAATCAGGAAATTGAGAATCTATTAGACACCAAAAGATCAAGATTGAGATTCGAATCTCTCTTGTTACTACTTGAACAAAAGCTGGATTCCCTTACAAAAAAGGACCAGCCACCAGATTATGTTGTAGTTGCACTTCCTGATGTTTTATACAATAAATGCAGAGTCGTGAACTTCAAAGACAGGAGCCTCGGAGAGGTACACCGAGATTTACGACGGGCATTTAAGGCTATTGCCATGAGATATCGGACACCCACTCAATTCTTACGTCAACAGACAGTTGATGGACGAGAGAAAGATCACCCATCTAAAGTCGCCTGGAATTTTTTTACAGGACTTTATTTCAAAGCCGGGGGAATTCCGTGGGGACCAACTGGACTCATGCCGGGTACCTGCTACGTGGGAGTTGGCTTTTATAGGGCACTTGGATCTAACACTCCAAATATGCACACAAGTCTAGTGCAGGCTTTTGATGAACACGGAGACGGATTGGTTCTTCGTGGACCAGAATTCAATTGGAATAATGAAGAAGACTCTCGTTCCCCACATCTCGATGAAGAGCAGGCAAGAACGCTCATCGCTTATGTATTAGATCGATACGAACAAGAAATGCACCAGACACCTCAAAGGGTAGTTGTTCATAAATCCTCGAAGTATTGGCCTGAAGAGCGAAATGGATTCAAGAAAGGTCTACGCAATAGAGTCAGAAAATTTGATTTGATGTCAATTGATACGCGACAAAGTGCTGTCAGGCTTCTTACGGCTAACATGTACCCGCCACTACGAGGAACCCGCTTTTTGGTCGGGGACGTAGATTATTTGTATACAACGGGATTTATCGCAGAATTGGGGCAGTTTCATAGCATCCATGTTCCGTCACCCATACGCATTACTGATCACATTGGACAAGATACTCCTCGGGAAACATTATTACATGAAATTTTGACACTCACCAAAATGAATTGGAATTCATCTCGTCTTGGGGGGAAGGCACCTATTACGCTGAAGTTTTCCGATTTAGTTGGCGAAATTATGCGAGAGGTTCCACCACATCTTGAACCAATGCCACAATTTATGTACTATATGTAATATGCTGTCAGAGCGTAGGATGTCTGCGCTGCTGCTGTCTTTGCTGGAGAGGATAAATAGGGCGCGACGATGGCGGTCAAGGTGACAGAGTCTTTTTCGTAATATAATCATTCTACTTATTGATTGGCCTTTTACCAGTGGAGATTCGGTATGGCCCAAAGAAATGTAAGGGTTGGTAATATTAAAGATGTAAGCGGGGAAGTAATCATCGCGGGCCGTGATATTTACAAAGGCTACACTGCCGAGCAGGTTTCTGTTCTCCTCACACAAATCACCTCTACATTTCAGCCTAAACCATTTGACGGACGCTGTCCGTATAAAGGACTCGATGTCTTCGAGGAAGAAGATGCCGAGTTGTTCTTCGGGCGCGAGAGGTTGGTGGATGATCTCATTAGCCGCGTCAAAGAATCACGCACAGTATTCATCACTGGTCCATCAGGCAGCGGAAAGTCATCGCTGGTGCGTGCAGGATTGATCCATGCCTTGAAGCAGGGAGCAATCAAGAACCTGCACAGCGAACGCTGGCTGTATGAAACCATGAAGCCGGGGCGTGAACCCATCAAAGACCTGGCACTGGCGTTTTCACGTTTGAAATCGCCAGACCTGGCAGACTACTTTCAAGCGCATGCAAATGAAACGGATGTTTTGAATAAGTGTGCTGAATCTGTCTTGAGTGGACGCAAAGATCAGCGCTTTGTTTTGTTCGTCGATCAATTTGAAGAAGTATTCACACAGATCAACCAGGAAGAGGAGCGCCTGACGTTTCTCAATATGCTGGCACATGCAGGGACGGTGGAAAACGGACGTGTGATCGTATTGTTCGCCATGCGTTCGGATTTCGTGTCGAACTGCGCCACGTATCCACAACTCAATAACCTGCTCAGTCAACAATTCATACAGATCGGCTCCATGCAGCCTGATGAGTTGGTGAGCGCCATAGCACAGCCCGCCTTGCGCGTGGGTCTGCGCATTGACCCGGATCTGATCGCGCAGATCATCAACGATATGCAAGGCGAACCGGGTGCACTGCCATTGATGCAGTTCGCCTTGAAAGATTTATTTGACTCACAGGAATCAAAAGACGGCGTCATCGCTTTGACGCTGAATGACTACATCCAGCGCGGCGGCATCCGTAAATCACTGGAGCGTCACGCCGACGATGCCTTCACAAAGTTAACTGAGAACGAGCAGGTACTGGCACGTTCTATCTTTAGCGGATTGATCGAGATCGGGCGTGGCAGACAGGATACGCGTCGCACTGCATTATTCGATGAACTCATACCTGCGAATACAAAAGCCGAAGATGTAGAAGCAATCGTGCAAAAACTAGCAGATGCGCGCCTCATCACAACCGATGAGCAGGCAGGTAAAGATACAGTTACGATTTCACACGAAAAGTTGATTGACGCTTGGCCCTGGCTGAAAAAGTTGGTGAATGAGAATCGTGATGTGATCGCCCTGCAAAATGAAATTGCAGCAGACGCAGAGGAATGGGACGGTCACAAACGAGATTCCAGTTACCTGTATATAGGTGCACGATTGGCAATCATAAGGGAAAAATCGAAAGAGATTGCCCTGAGCGAAAAAGTGCGGGCATTTGTAAAGGCTAGCATTGATGCCCAAGAAAAAAACTATCGTCGCGCTACGCGAACGCGGCGTTGGGTTATCATTGGGTTAAGCCTAACCGCGGTGGTCATGACGGGATTAGCAATTTGGGCAATTTACCAAACAAATCAAGCTACACAAAAGGCCCAAATAGCACATGCAAGAGAACTTTCAGCGATTGCACAGTCAAAGTATCAGAGTCAATTTGACCTGTCTTTATTGTTGAGTGTGGAAGCGCTGCGTGAAAACGATAATTACCAGACGCGCGGTACCATGCTCGATACTCTCCGTTCGTCTCCACATCTACGCCAGTTTCTATTTGGCCACACCAGTTCTTTGATGAGCATCGCCTTCAGCCCCGATGGGAAAACCCTGGCCTCCGGTAGTTGTGGAAAGATTGATAGTACTGGTTATTGCATTCAAGGCGAAATCATTCTAAGGAATGCAACCAGCGGCCAGCCTATAGCTCCGCCGCTAACAGGTGATACCGCTGCTGTGTCAAGCATCGCCTTCAGCCTCGATGGGAAAACCCTGGCCTCGGGTAGCTGTGGAAAAATTGACAGCACTGGTTCTTGTATTCAAGGCGAAATCACGCTGTGGGATACAACCAGCGGCCGTCCTATCGGTCATTCGCTTACAGAGCAAACCGGCATTGTGTCAAGCGTAGCCTTCAGCCCGGATGGAAAAACCCTGGCCTCGGCTGGTAATACTGTGATCCTGTGGGATGTGAGCAGTCACCAACCCATCGGTGAGCCGCTTACAGGAAACAGTGGGCCCGTGTCAAGCGTAGCTTTCAGCCCAGATGGAAAAATACTGGCCTCGGGAGGTTGGGATACGACTGTGATCTTGTGGGATGTGAGCAGTCACCAACCCATCGGTCTGCCATTAAGGGGTCATAGCGATATTGTATCCAGTGTGGCATTCAGCCCGGATGGGGAAACGCTAGCTTCTGGAAGTTATGATGGTAGCGTGATCTTGTGGAATGTATTGTCAGTACAGCCCATTGGTCAATCATTGACAGGCCACGCCAATGCGGTATATGGCGTGGCCTTCAGCCCGGATGGGGAAACCCTGGCTTCCGGTAGTTATGATGGTACGGTGATTCTTTGGAACGTGACCGGCCGTGAAAGTATTGGAAGGCCGCTCAGTGATAATGGCGATGTTGCATCAACCGTGGCCTTCAGCCCTGATGGAAAAACCCTGGCCTCGGGTAGCTGTGGAAAAATTGACAGCACTGATTATTGTAGTCAAAGCGAAATCATTCTGTGGGATATACCCAGCGGCCAGCCTATTGGTCTGCCACTCACAGGCCACACTTCTTTTATAACAAGCGTGGCCTTCAGCCCGGATGGAAAAACCCTAGCCTCAGGTAGTTACGACAAGACTGTGATCCTATGGCATGTGACCAGCCTCCGGCCTATTGGTCAGCCACTAAGAGACCATAGCGATATTGTATCAAGCGTGGCCTTCAGCCCAGATGGAAAAATACTGGCCTCGGGTAGTTCTGACGGCACCGTGATCCTGTGGGACGTAGCTAGCCGCCGGCCCATCGGTCAGCCGCTCACAGGACACACTGAAGGTGTGACAAGCGTGGCTTTCAGCCCAGATGGAAAGATCCTCGCCTCGGGTAGTACTGACAAGAATGTGATTCTATGGGATGTGACCAGCCACGAGCCTATCGGTCAGCCACTCACAGGACACACCTTTTTTGTATCAAGCGTAGCCTTCAGCCCAGATGGAAAAACGTTAGCTTCCGGAAGTTATGATGGTAGCGTGATACTGTGGAATGCGGTGAAGCGCCAGCCCATTGGGCAGCCGCTCAGTGGGCACAGCGAATTTGTGCAAAGCGTAGCCTTCAGTCCGGACGGAAAAATCCTGGCCTCAAGCAGTTGGGACAACACCATTATCCTGTGGGACGTGGAAACGCGTCAGCCTGTTGGCCAGCCTCTCAAAGGTGCCGTGGGTGGTGATGTGGCTTTCAGTCCGGATGGCAAAACGTTAGCTTCCGAAGGTTCTCTTGGTGGCGTGAACCTGTGGGAGGTTGATCCAGAATGGTGGATGAAGCGCGCCTGCGAAATTGCTGGCCGGAATTTCACCCGCGCCGAATGGGCGCAATATTTCTCTACTGATAAATATAGAAAAACCTGTGAACAATGGCCGTTGGAGTCAGGGCCAATACCTACACCTACGTCAGTATCCACGCCGAGGCCAATATTCCTCAGTCCGACTCCTACTCTAATGCCACCATCCTTCAGCACAATATCGACCTCCACACCTATCTCTTATGATTCAGGGCCAACGCTGACACCTATAATGCCAGAAGAAGTATCTACGCCTAGCCAAACACCATTAAGTCCGTAACGAGTGAGGTAACCATGTCAAAGAAAAAACGCGCGAGCGGCAAGCAAACGAGTGTAAGAGCAGGAAACATCTCTGATATAAGCGGGAATGTGAATGTTGCAGGCGGAAATATTTCCACTCATCAAACCACAACTGGTTTGAGCGTAGCGGAGATCAAGCAGTTGTTCGATCAACTCTATACAGCCATCGATTCCCACGCAGAAACGCCTTCAGCCGATAAAGAAGATTTGAAGGCTGAGGTAAAAGAGATTCAATCCACGGTCACCGAAGCCGCGCAGAAAAACGAAAAAGTGGACGAGGGATTCTTGTTGCATCGCTTCCGCAACATAGCGCGCATGGCACCTGATGTATTGGATGTGGTCGTAGCGACCTTGGGCAATCCGCTGGCGGGGTTGGGAGTGGCGGTCAAGAAGATTGCAGAGAAGGCGAAAGAGGAGACGACGAATGCCTAAACAAGGCTTATGTCTCGCGCTTGGCTAAGTTGACGCGTGATGACGAAGTGTCTACTTAAAACCGTGCAGGGATGACCTTTTACAGTCATCCCTGCGAAATTTGCTCTTCGGCAGTCTGGCAATCATGGTCAATAATAAAAAAGACTTTAGACCCATGACTTTGCGCCATCAGGTTTCCCTGATTTTGCCTTTCGGTCAGCCGGTCAATCCTGACCACGCGGGGGTGGTTTTAGACGCCTGGCTTTGCGTCGCCGTCTTTTGGCGGTTTTGCTATTATCGGCAGTCTGGCGATCCTGACTCAGTTCAGCTTTAGATCCATGACTTTGCGCCGCCGGGTTTTCCCGGTTTTGCTCTTTATCGGAGCGCAATTATTATCGCGCAAATTTTTTCAAAATTCAATCCAACAAGTGTTCTAATTTAGGCTTTCGCGTTTCTGGCGGGAAAAGCCTAAACACAAAAGTCACGAAGGAAGCCAATCTCCAATCTCGAATTACCACCTACCAATCCCCAACCCTTCGACAAGCTCAGGGCAAGTCTCTAATTCTCTAACTTTCAAACACCCACCGATCCACTTCCCTCCCCCACCCCACCAATTCATCCTTCCCAAACCACAACTCAACTTCACCCGCGCCATTTTCAACAGTATCCGACGCGTGCGTGAGATTCCGCCCCACTTCGAGGGCAAAGTCGTGTCGAAGCGAACCGGGCGCGGCTTCGGTGGGACGCGTCGCGCCCATCGTCTGGCGGATCGCCGCGATTGCGTTCGGTCCTTCCCAGACCATCGCCATCACAGGCGCCGAGACGATATAAGAGATCAAACCGTCATAGAACGGCTTGCCCTTGTGAATGGCATAATGAGTCTCGGCGAGTTCCCTGCTCACCTGCATGAACTTCGCGGCAACGAGACGCAGTCCGCGCCGTTCGAGCCTTGAGATAACTTCCCCGATCAATGCGCGCTGCACACCATCGGGCTTGACCAATACGAGCGATCTTTCCACAGATTTCCTCCGAAAGAAAATTTCAACGGTGGTCGAGTAGCCCTGCGTGATTTTCGCAGGGCGTATCGAGACCACATTTGCGGCTCATTAAAATAAATGTTGGTCTCGATACGGCGGACGACCACCGCCTACTCGACCAACAAAATATTTATGAATAAACGTTTTACCTCAATAATTCTTCGGCTTTGGTATATGCGTCCAGCGCGTCCTGTAAACGGTTGGCGCGCATGTACGCGTCGCCGAGCGACTGCCAGATGCTCACTTCAACGGGGTAACGATACAACGCCTCGCGCAAGTCGTGGATCACCTCGTCCAGGAAGCGCGCCTTCTTGATCAGTTTGCCGTACGTCTCCAGCGCGCCGGGGATATTACTGCGCGAGAGTTCATTGCGAGCCGAGCCGAGAATTGGGTCAACAGGCATGGTCAACATTCCGGTTCCTTTACGGGTGACAGGCTCGATGTAAGTTGGGAGGGGCGTCTCAGGTTTGGACACGGCTTTTTTGATCGGTCTTGACTTGGGCTCTTCAATGGCAGGTTGGGGCGCAGGAGGTTCAGGTTGTTTCTCCTGGAGAGGCTGCTGTTGAGGCGCGGGAGCTTCAGGCGGCTCCGGTTGAGCGGGCTGCCAGTCCGTTGCGCGCGTCGGTTCTATCATTGCCGGTTCAGCGACTGCTTCGTTTGTCTCACCACGCAGCCATGCCGGCAAATCCTCTTGCGAAACGGCGGGCGTGGATACTTGCAGCTCTTCCTTATCCAAACCGCTCAACCAACCTGGAAGACTGGCGTCATCGGATGTTTGAGCAGACGAAGCGACTGGCTCTTCCATCGAAGGCGTCCAATCAGGATTTTCAGCCGCCTCCTTCGCAGGGACAACTGGTTCTGCCGCCGGAGCCTTTTCCTCCTCAATGTTCTGCATCCACGCCGGCAGGTCTGACCCTGCCGCGGAGGATTGCGGAGTCTGCGGAACTGCTTCCACTTCATCCAAACTCTTGAGCCACATCGCCGTATCGTCATTGGCTGGCATGGA
>CAZIYY010000179.1:0-9435 GCA_964543585.1 uncultured Anaerolinea sp.
CTTGTCGCCGTTATTAGAAATGACCAGGCGATCTACAACCGCTTCAATGGTATGTTGTTTGTAACGATCAAGTTCGATTTCATCATCCAGCGAAGAGACGGTCCCATCTACGCGGGCGCGGGTGAAGCCAGATTTGCGAATCTCCTCAAAGACAGCCTGATACGTTCCCTTGCGGGCGCGCACCAGCGGAGAAAGAATCAAGACGCGCGAACCATCCGGTAATTTTTCGATCCGGTCGACGATCTCCTGTGCGGATTGTTTGACAACTTCGCGACCACAAATGGGGCAGTGCGGGATGCCCGCGCGCGCGAACAAAAGCCTCATGTAGTCGTAAATTTCGGTAACAGTGCCAACCGTCGAACGGGGATTATGCGAGGTAGACTTCTGGTCAATAGATACGGCAGGGGAGAGTCCTTCAATGTAGTCCACGTCAGGCTTATCCATCTGCCCGATGAACTGGCGCGCGTAGGCGGAGAGTGATTCTACATAACGTCGCTGTCCCTCCGCAAAGATGGTATCAAATGCCAGCGATGACTTGCCCGACCCCGAAAGCCCCGTAATGACAACGAACTTATCGCGCGGGATCTCAACCGTGATATTCTTGAGATTATGCACACGTGCGCCAACCACGCGGATGGAATTGAATGTCATAGTTCTCCTCGGAAATTCAATTATAGCACATCTGTTTCATTTATTGCCTGATCCTTCGCGAGCTTCGCAGTTCTTATTAATATCATTGCAAGGGCTCTCTTCCCGAAGCAATCTCCTGGTTCATGGAGGAGACTGCTTCGTGGCGCCACTCGCAGCAACATGGCTGTACTGAGAATTGCCGTTGCAAGGTTCGCAATCTTTCATTATACCAACCGCCTTCTCTAAAGACTTCGGAAGTTTGCCTGATTTACTGGCAGATGGGGATCTTCTAAAAACTTCCAAAGTCCGGTTACAACGAAATTAAAATGTTGCATGTTATACTCCCTGCAACTTCCAAAACCCGTCGGGGTTATGATTATTAAACCCCGCACGGTAGGATCTTCCGTGCCTGAAACAGAATTCAACGAAGAAGATGTTTTGACCCGCGCCTCCCAGGGCGACCGTGACGCATTTGGTTTGCTCTACGAGCGTTACCTGGACCGCATTTTCAACTATGTTTACTACCGAACGGGGAACCTCCATGATGCGGAGGATCTAACCGCCCGCGTCTTTCAACGGGCGATGAATCACATTCAAAATTATACGGATCGCGGCGTTCCTTTTTCTGCATGGCTGTATCGGATTGCCCACAACCTTGTTGCCAACTGGCATCGAGACCGAAGCCGAAAGCAGGAAATCCCGATCAATGACGTGCCTGTCCTTCCCTCCAAAGGGGATCACCCCGAGAAGAATCTCGTCCTCTCGCAGGAACAGGGTACGCTTCTCAAACTCATCCGACGCCTGCCATCGGAACGACAGAATCTCCTCATCTTGAAATTTGTCGAGAACATGTCGAATGCGGAAATCGGCGAGATCATGGGACGCAGTGAAGGAGCGGTCAAGAGCCTCTACCATCGGACTCTTCTCTCGCTCCGTGACCAGATCGGCGATCAGAATATCAATTTGGATAGTGAGTAGTCAGTTTTGCTTACACAAAAACGAGTAAGAAAATGAACAAACGTAAGACAACACTTTCTGATGAACAACTCTCTGCCCTCGAAGCGCATCTCGCGGGGACGCTCAAGCCTGTCGCGCCTCCGACGGAGGTAGTCCAACGCCTGCGCCAGCGGATTCATCTTCCAGAGCGGCAAGCGATCGTCTCACGCCTGCGCGACTGGCAAAGGATGTTCCTTGTATTTGGCGGGGTCATGTCTGGGTTGTTGATCGCCATTACCGTGGCGCGTGCGTTCTTCTATTTGCTGGGACGAAAGCAGATGTAATTGATCATAAAATAATAGACCCCATTGGTCTCGAACACTAATGGGGTCTATTTTATTTTAACAACTCTTCGCAGAACTTCCTTGCCTCCGCGACCAAATCTACATTCACTGGCAGTTTGAATTCCTCGTTCACGCGCAAGGTCAAATGATCAGCGATCAGTTTCAAGTCGGAGGAAAGTTGCGGGTCGTCTTTGAGTATATTCAGCAAATCGTATGCGCTCGGCGTACGTACCTTTTCGCCGCGCCGCGTGAGGTATTCACGCGCTGCAATCCCCGCCGCGCGCCGCGCGCAGACGCGCGCCTGTCCCTCATTGCCCCGCGCGCGGGCTTGCTCGGCTCGTTCGAACTCCGCTTGTATTTGGGATCGCCAATCTGTCATGACTCAAATTATACTCAGTTGACTGTCGCCTTACTCGTAATGTGTTTATAATCTGTCAACCCGAAGGAGGTGGCTTATGAAAGCCAGAAAGTACGTGTCAAAATCTGTGATGATTGCGGGGAGCGCGCTTCTTATCATGTCCTGTCTTTTGCCTGGCATGATCCCATTGACGCCCATACCAGAGACTCCCATGCCAGTGATGGAGAAAAACGCGGATAAGATCATTGAAGTATTAAATGGACAAGACTGGCATTATCTGGACGCGCTCGCCCAGGAGCAATATAAGGAGGATGATTTCGCCCGACCAGGGACTCTTTCCTATACCATAAACATCACGGACAACAAACCGACTTATTTCAATTACGGTTGGTGCACGACAACCGAGGAGATTTTGAAGCAAAATTTCGAGCACATTGACGTGAGGCTTTATTTCAACGGTGATGAACTTGGCAATGACGTGGTGCATTTGATTACATTCACCCGGGCTGATGGCTTGCTGTGCGGCAGTTTTGGGGCCTTGTTATCAGAGTGGCCCGTTGGCGAATATAAGTTGGAGGCTGTTGCCAAATTTAACGAAAAGATCAATGATGGGCTTGCAGATTATGAGGCGGGGGATTATATATTTGAATATAATGTGACCGTCAAAAAATAAAAAGAAGAAGGCGTTTCAAGCGCTTTTTCCTAATCCATCACCCTATATTTGAGCAAAGCCCACACCGCTTCAAAGGCGTCTTGCAATTTGATTTTTTTTCCTTGCGCGTAATCTCGCGGATTGAAAGAAATGGGTACTTCAAAAATGCGATGGTTACGTTTGAGAACTTTTGCCGTGAACTCCGGCTCAAAATTGAATCGTTTCGCGCGGATGACCATTTCATCAATAACATCGCGGCGAAAGACCTTGTAACCTGTTTCCATGTCGGTCAGGATGGTATTGTAAAGAACATTGGTCATGAAGGTCAGCAACTTGTTTGCAACCAGGTGCCAGAACATGGTCACGCGATGGGGGCCGCCTAGGAAGCGTGAGCCATATACAACATCCGCCACGCCTTCCTGTATGGGTTGCAGAAGGACAGGATAATCGCGCGGGTTGTATTCCAGATCGGCATCCTGGATGAGTAAAATATCGCCTTTTGCAGTCTTCAATCCGGTGACGACTGCCGCGCCCTTGCCTTGATTGCGTTCATGCAGAATGACCTTCACCTTTTTCTTTCCATTCAGTTTTTTCAGGACGTCACGAGTTCCATCTGTGGAGCCGTCATCCACGACGATGATTTCGCCTGCCAGTTTCGTGGCTTGCACGCGCCTCAGGATCTCTTGAATGTTTTTTACTTCATTGTACACAGGAATAATCACAGTTAAGTGCATAATGTAGCAAATTATATACGATATTGCCCCGATGAAATTTGAATTTCTCCTGTACAGGACTTACGCAGAATGTAATCAACTTGATCAAGAGATTAATGGAAGAAGCAGTATAATTCGGTGGTAGTAAAATTCTGAAATTACGGAGCATCCCAGACTGGGAGATGTTATGACCAATCCCATCGCAAAACCATCAGTCGGCACAGGAGCATTCGCGCCGCCACCGATCAACTCGGTGGATGATACGGGCCTTTCCGCTCTTTGGCTGCAGGATCTGGCTCTGAAGATTCTGTATTCACAGGGCTACATGAGCGGCTTTAAGATCGCTGAACTGATCGCGCTGCCGTTCGCGGGTGTGACAGACGGTATTTTGGAGGTGCTCAAGCGCGAGAAAATGATCGAAGTAAAATCATCACAGGGCGGGTTGGGCGAGGGGGCGTATACGTTTGGGATAACGGGAGCAGGCATCACGCGCGCTCGCGAAGCGTTGGAACGCAGTCAATATGCGGGTCCCGCGCCCGTTCCGTTTGAAGTCTACAACGAGGCGATCCGCAAGCAGAAGACCGGGCGCATGTCGGTCACCACGCGCACGATGCGCCAGATCCTTTCGCAGATGGTAATCTCTGAATCCACTTTCCAAAGATTAGGTCCCGCGCTTAATTCAGGCACCTCCATTTTTATGTATGGTCCGCCGGGCAACGGCAAGACCAGTGTTGCGCGTGCGTTTGGCAATCTGGTATTAAGCCAGGGAATGTATATTCCTTACGCTTTGTATCTGGATGGGCAGGTGATCAAGGTCTACGATCAGGTGAGTCATAAACTGGCGCCCGACGCGGAAAACCCAACTCCGGGCGGCACCGGCAACCTGCGGACGAGCCAGCGCCGCGATCCGCGTTGGATCAAAGTACGGCGCCCGTTCATAGTGGTCGGCGGTGAGTTGACCCTGGAAGGTCTCGATCTTGTTTACGACGAAGTGCATAAGTTCTACGAAGCGCCGTTCCAGGTAAAAGCCAACGGCGGCATCCTGCTGATTGACGACTTCGGACGGCAACAAGTGCGCCCGCGAGACCTGCTCAACCGCTGGATCGTTCCGCTCGAAAACCGCGTGGACTTCCTTACGCTTCATAACGGACGGAAAGTTGAAGTGCCTTTCGACGTGTTGATCGTGTTCTCGACCAATCTTCCGCCAAAGGACCTGGTGGACGAAGCCTTCCTGAGGCGCTTACGTCACAAGATCGAGATCGGCGATCCGTCTTATGAAGAATATCGCGAAATCTTCAAACGCGTCGCGCAAGATAAGAAAGTGGAATATAGCGACCAGGGATTGGCTTATCTCTTGCAGGAATGGTACATCAAACGCAATCGCAAATTGCGCGCATCCCATCCGCGAGATCTGTGCGATCAGATCCTTGATATTGCAGGTTATCTCGTCGTCCCGCCGGTCATGTCCCGCGATATGCTCGACCGCGCCGCGCTGGCGTATTTTGTAGATATTTAACCCCCCATTTATTATTCGCATTACGGATTACGCATCACAGTTCTCGTAATGGGTAATCCGTTAATTGTTTACCATGTTGGAATCATTCCCTCAACCTGTCATCTTTGCCCATCGCGGGGCATCCGCTCATGCGCCGGAGAACACTCTCGCCGCGTTTGAACTGGCATTGGAAGAGGGCGCGGATGGAATTGAACTCGACGCGCAGTTATCTGCAGATGGGCGCGTGGTCGTCATTCACGATGCGACGGTGGACCGCACGACGAGCGCGCGGGGCCGCGTAAAAGATTTATCTTTTGCAAATATGCGCGCGCTGGACGCAGGCAGTTTTTTTTCCAATAACTTCAGCGGGGAAAAAATCCCGACACTTGAAGAAGTTTTTGAAGCAGTGGGGAAGCGCACATTCATCAATGTTGAATTGAAGAACTACGACTTACCCATTGACCACCTGGTTGAATCTGTTTGCATGTTGGTCAGGAAGTGCGAGCTTCAAAAAAGAGTATTGTTTTCTTCCTTTCTCCAATCGAACCTATCCGAGGCGCGCAGTTATCTTCCCGAAGTTCCGCGCGCGTTGCTTGCCGATATGGGCAGGAAGGGCTGGTGGAAGCGCTCATTTGGTTTTGCCTTTGGAGATTACCAGGCTCTGCATCCATGTGGATATGACGTAACTCCCCAACAGGTGGCGCGCGTCCATCGTTTGAAGAGGCGGATTCACGTGTGGACAGTTAATAAGGCCGAGCACATGCGTATTCTTTTTAATTGGGGCGTGGATGGCATCATCACCGATGGTCCGCAGTTGGCGGTTCAAGTGCGCGGGGAATCCAAATGAAGTTGAGACGCTTCTTCTCTTTGCCAATCCTGCTGACGTTCAGCGCATCTCTCTTGGGACCCCTTCCTGCCGCGCGCGCCCAAACGCCGATTCCACCGGCAAAGATAAAAGCTGTGCTTGATTCGATGACACCTGAGGAACGAGTGGGGCAGTTATTCCTGGTTACATTTCACGGGACGGATACAGGCGCTGAATCGCAGATTCGTGATCTGATCAGCAACCATCATGTAGGCGGGGTGGTTTTGCTTGCGGAGAACGATAATTTCATCCCCGAACCCGATACGGTTGCGAGCGCGCATCAATTGGTTAGCGCGTTACAGGGCATCGAATGGGAAGCAACGAGCGCGTTAGGCGAGGGACAGGCTACCGACAATATTTACGCGCCGTTATTTATCGGCATTTCACAAGAGGGCGATGGCGCTCCCAACGATCAAATTTTGAGCGGGCTGACGCCTCTGCCCAACGCCATGGCAATCGGAGCAACTTGGGATACCGATCTGGCGGAACAAGTCGGCTCGGTGTTAGGAAGCGAATTGAGTGCGTTAGGTTTTAATTTGTTTCTTGGACCCTCGCTCGATGTGGTTGAGTCGCCCAACCCCTCCGCGCAAATTGACCTGGGTACGCGCGTGTTTGGCGGTGATCCGTTCTGGGTCGGTGAGATGGGGCGCGCATATATTGCAGGACTGCATACCGGGAGCAATGCGCGCATGATGGTGGTCGCCAAGCATTTCCCTGGGCGCGGCAGTTCAGATCGTTCGCCTGAGGAGGAAATTGCGACCGTTCGCAAATCGCTCGAGCAATTAAAACAGATCGAGTTGACCCCGTTTTTTGCAGTGACAAATTCCATGCAGCCGGCCAATCTTGTGGATGGTTTGCTGGTTTCGCACATCCGTTACCAGGGATTTCAAGGAAACATCCGGGCAACGACGCGACCCGTTAGTTTCGATGCCTCGGCGCTATCTGCGATCCTTGCATTGCCTGAATTTACGACGTGGCGCGCGAACGGCGGCTTGATCGTGAGCGATGCGCTGGGAAGCCAGGCTGTTCATGATTTTTATTCACAAGGCGGTGAAAACTTCTCTCCGCGTTTAGTGGCGCAAGATGCCTTCCTCGCAGGCAACGACCTGCTTTATCTCGGAAATATTACTTCCGATGAGCCGGGTGGCGATACTTATTCCGCCACAATAGGTATCCTTGAATTCTTTGCGCAGTTATATCGAAATGATTCCACTTTTGCGCAACGCGTGGACGCGGCAGTGACAAGAATACTTGCCCAGAAATTCCGCATGTACGATCTCTTCACGGTCTCCAATGTGCTGACATCCGTTGACGGTCTGGCGAATGTGGGTTCCTCCCAGCAAGTCACGTTTGAAGTTGCGCGCAATGCTGTCACTCTTATCAGCCCTGACTCGCAGGAGCTGAGCGCGCTGCTGCCGGCGCCGCCCGATCAGGGGGATCGAATCGTCTTCCTGACAGATGCTTTGAACTACAAACAATGTAATGGGTGTCTTCTGTATGATGCCTTTGCCGTGGACGTGCTTCAGAAGGCCGTTGTGCGTTTGTACGGACCCACTGGGAGCAGGCAGATCTTTGCCAGCCGCCTGAGTTCTTTTCCGCTGACGGAACTCGAATTGATGTTGAACGGAGAAAGCAAGACGGATATCGAGTCATATTTGGGAAGCGCGACCTGGATTGTAATCTCGCTTACGGACACAGGCGCTGGCGAGATCCCCCTGCTGCGCCGCTTCTTCTCTGAACGCCCGAATCTGCTTCGGAACAGGAACGTGATCCTGTTCTCGTTCACTGCCCCCTACTATCTCGATGCGACGGATATTTCCAAACTGACGGCTTATTACGCGCTTTACAGCAAGCAGTCCGCTTTTGTTGACGTTGCCGCGCGATTGTTGTTCCAGCAGGTCGCTTTACAGGGCGCATCGCCCGTGTCCATTCCCGCGGTTGGATATGACCTGATCATACAGACATCCCCGGATGCCGCGCAGATCATTCCGCTGGCATTGGATGAAGAGACTTCGCTGACTCCTACTCCTACAAGCGAAGCCACCCCTGCCACTGCAGAGCCGACGCAGATTCCGCTTTATCGAATTGGGGATACGATCGCGGTACGCGCAGGACCGATCCTCGATCACAATCACCATATCGTTCCGGATGGGACAGTCGTCCGTTTTACAATGTCCACGCGTGATGAAGGAGGCGGAATCTTGCAACAGGTTGACGCCACAACCTCTGCCGGGATTGCGCGCGCTTCGTTTGCCATAGACAAGCCCGGCAAAGTTGAAATCAGCGCGATAAGTGAACCTGCCATGATCTCAGGAGTCCTTCAATTCGACGCGTCAAATGAGGGGGCGGCAGTCACGGTCATTGTGCCTGTGGTGAGCGCTACTCCGCAACCTGCATCGCCGACGCCGACGCTAACGCCTGAAAGCGGCCTGGTCACGCCGGAAGGCTATCCGCGGGTTAGCCTATGGCTGCTTGTGTTGCTAGCGGTCTTCGGCGGCGCGCTTCTGGCATTCTGGGCAGTGAGCCGGATCGTCTCGCCGCGCTGGGGATTGCGCTGGGCATTATGCGTTTTTCTTGGCGGGCTGGCTGCATACAATTATCTCGCGCTGGGCTTGCCGGGCGCGGCCGAATGGATCGCGTCGGAGGCGGGCGCGTTCGGCGTATTGGTATTGACGTTTGCCGGACAGGCGTTGGGAGTTCTTGTCGCGTGGGCTTGGCAGCAATGGTTCAGCGAGCCAGTGTCGCGAGCAGACTAAGCAGGAGCAGGACTGCAGCGCTCCACGTAAGGGTTGCTTCAGTTGGATTTGAGAGATAATCCAATATAGGTTGAGGATGCGCCTGCCGCCTGGGGAGCGGGAGAGCGGGAACTTCGCGATTCCCAAGCAGTGATTGGCGGAATTCGTCAATCGAAGAGGGTCGTTCATCGGGATGCAGGGACATTGCCCATAACACCGCCCTTTCGGTGCGCGGTGTGATGGCAGGATTAACCTGTCGTAACGGGATCAGGCTGTCGGGGTGAAGGAAGCGCTTGCGCGCATCCGCAGGCGCTTCATGCGTAAGCAGGTGATAAAGGGTCGCTCCAAACGAATAGATATCGGAGCGGATATCCGTATGAACGTCGCTTCCGCCGTATTGTTCGAGCGGAGTGTAAAGCGCAGTGCCTTGTCCTTGAATGATGGTGATCGTGATTTCCTCAGGCGCAAGGATTTTGACCAGGCCAAAATCCACAAGTTTGATCAAGCCCTGGGGCATGAGTTTCAGGTTGCTTGGCTTGAGGTCGCGGTGAACGATGGGTGGTTCCTGCATGTGCAAAAATGTGAGAGCGTTCGCGATTTGTTCTGCCCATGCCAGCACCTCCTTTTCCTTCAGGAAGGTTTTATTTCTACGGGCCTGCATCATCAATGTGCGCAGGTCACTGCCTGGAACGTAATCCATCACAAGA
>CAZIYY010000180.1:0-9388 GCA_964543585.1 uncultured Anaerolinea sp.
CCACCATAAAGGCGGGATGCGCAAATATTAATGTCTCAATCGCTGGGGCAAACCAGGGAAAGTTTGGGATTCTCCCTGGAGCGAGCACACGCGGAGGTTTTCCTGGAGTGGATAACGGACCGGTAAAAGTCGTCAGCACGAATGCCGTTCCCATCGTCGCCGGACTGCGCGAACTTTGGGTGCAAGGCGGGACGACCAGTTTCTTCCAGATGATGGGCCTGCCTGACAGCCAGTTATCCGATACTTACTGGTTCCCTTCCTACAACAACGCCACACTCAACGAACAACTCAGGTTTGGGAATGTGGGCGCCTCCAATACCACCGTGACGGTCACGATTGGCGGGGTCGTCAAGGGAACCTATCCACTAACTCCCAACCAACAAGTGAGGGTGAATTATGCGGGTCTGGACAGCGGTCCCGTGAAGGTGCAGAGTTCGGGCGGGGTCAAGATCATCGCCGCCATCCGCGATGCCTGGTTAGTAAATAGTTCAGTTGAGAGTTTCTCCCAATTGATGGGCTTGCCCGCCGCACAGTTATCCGACACCTACTGGTTCCCCTCCTACAACAACGTCACACTCAATGAGCAACTCCGCTTCGGGAATGTGGGCGCATCCAATACCAATGTCACCGTCACGATCGGCGCGACCTCATACGGACCGTACCTCCTGATTCCCAATCAACAAATGCGGATAAATTATGCGGGTGTGGACAGCGGGCCTGTCAAAGTGCAGAGCACAGGTGGCGTGCCCATCATCGCTGCCATCCGTGAAGCCTATACTCAAAACGGAACGGTTCAAAGTTGGATTCAACTGATGGGTCTGCCTGCTCCGCAACTCTCTGACACATACTACTTCCCCGCCTACAACAACCTCACGCTCAATGGTCAACTGAGGTTCGGGAATGTGGATGCAACCAATACCACCGTGACGGTCACGATTGGCGGGAACGTCATGGGAACCTATCCACTAACTCCCAACCAACAAGTGAGGGTGAGTTATGCGTTGGATAGCGGGCCTGTGGAAATCAAGAGTACGGGTGGGGTCAAGATCATCGCGGCGTTGCGTGATGCCCTGACCGTGAATGGCGTGGTGGAGAGTTTTGCCCAGATGATGGGTTTGCCCGGCGCTCAACTGTCAACCACGTACTGGTTCCCGTCCTACAACAACGTCACGCTCGATGAACAATTGAGGTTCGGAGCGCCGTAATATATATGCCCACAAGGAAACTCCTTTCCACTCTTCTGCGATAAATAATCACAGCCTAAATGCTCCCCTTGCTGATCTGAGGGGGAGCATTTTTTGGTTGAGGCAAATCCTCGTTAGAGGATATTTATGATAATTATCTAGTATATTGACAGGAGCATTAGCGGGGAGTATACTCCCGCGTATGAAAAGCACGAAAGATAAGATTCTTCAAACCTTGCTTCGCCACCCGAAGATCACGATCAACGACCTGGCTGAGGCGGTGGGCATCAATCCGATCTCCGTGCGGCATCACCTGACAAACTTACAGATGGAAGGTCTCGTCGCGGCGGATGAGGAACGGCATGGTGTGGGACGTCCGCGCCTGGTCTACTCGCTCACCGAGGACGGGATGGAGAAATTCCCCACAAAATATCTGCGTCTCACCACGCGCCTGCTGACACAGATGAAAGAGACCATGCCTGCGCCGATGGTGAGCAAGCTATTCGGGCAAATCGCAGAGGACATGGCAAGCGAATATGCCGATCAGGTTCAAGGCATGGTCATGGAAGAGCGGCTCGACTTCGTCAAAGAGTTGCTGGCACACGAAGGCTTTACCGTTGAATGGGAAAAGAAAGACGGGCAATACCAGATCCATGAAATATCCTGCCCATACTATCAGATTGGTATTGCGCATCCAGAAGTTTGTACGGTAGATCAAACATTGATTTCAAAGATGCTTGCCTTGCCAGCCAGTAAAGTGCAGTGCATTCTTGACGGCGGAGCATTCTGCACTTACGTTGTACAGCCTGCCGTTGCAAAAAACTAGGTCACGAAAAGGACTCGATCCTGCTCAAGGCCCCATTTATTTTATGATGAGGAAAAATGACTGAAGAAACTGTAAATCAAATCAAGTGGACCATTCACGACACACACCCGGATAGAGTTCCCGTAGCGCGCGAGAGACTTTCAGAAGTTGTTGATCCCGAAATCGGGATGAACATCATCCAACTGGGATTGGTGCGCGACATTTCGATTGACAATGGCATTGCCCATTTGAAGATGATCCTCACCACCCCATTCTGTCCGTACGGTCCTGCCATGATCGAAATGACCAAAGCCAAAGCCGTGGAAGGACTCGACATACCTGTGACCATCGAAATGGGCATGGACATGTGGGATTTCTCCATGATGGAGGATCCATCCGCATTGGATTGGGGAATGTACGCATAGTTGGTCAAGATAGTTGGATCGTTTGATAGTTGCGCAGTTGTAATCGAAAAGACGCTATCCATTCAGGGCAGCGTCTTTTTTGATTCACACTTCTCCTCTTTCCCCCTTCCCTCTGATCTTGCCTCATTACGAAATACGAATTGCTTTCGTAATCATTATTTCTCTGTAATCGTCACGCTTTCCATTGCGTCGCCGGCAAAAGTGGGACTTGTATCGGGATCACGCCGCGTAATAGCATTCACCACATCCATGCCTTCGATGATCTGCCCGAAGATCGTGTACCCGCCATTGAGTTGTTCGGTTGGTCCAAATGTAATGAAGAACTGGCTTCCATTCGTATCACGGCCCGCGTTTGCCATGGCCACAACGCCTTCTTTATCAAAAATCAAATCACTATCTTCATTTACAAATTGGTAACCAGGTCCTCCCGAGCCTGTGCCAAGTGGGTCACCTCCCTGAGCCATGAAACCTTCGAGTACTCGGTGGAAAGTAATGCCATTGAAAAATCCCTTACAGGAGAGGAAGACAAAACTGTTCACAGTGATAGGCGCTTTATCAGGATAGAGTTGAATCACAAACTCTCCTCCATTTGCCATTTTTACAGTGGCAAAATATTGTTTATTGGGGTCAATTCCCATGGGCGGCGTACTATATTGCGAAGAAACGGGAATTTCTGCAAAATTTTCACAGGCGGTTTGCCCTCCTACTACGACTGCTTGACCTTGCTCCCCGGTGGGAGAGAACAGCCGAAAGGCTATCACGATAACAACCAGCACAATCGCCGCACCCGCAATCTGAATATATCTTGCCTGCCTTGCCTTACGTTCCGCTTCGAGCCTTTCTTCCATTTTCTTTTTGTTTGCCATATCGACTTTCTCCTTTGAATCATCTCGAGTGTTATTAAAAGTTTTCAATAAATCGCGCGCCAGCTTGATACTTGCTTTGGGAACATAAATCATAACAGGCGCGAACGTAGTGACATGAGTGAGATGCGAAACAGCCTCTTGAACAAATGCCGTCTGAGATGGCTGTATGAACAGCCAAAGGCAACTATCCTGCCGCGCCCACCATGTCATTGAGTTGCCGCACACGACCAGACATATGCCGCAACACAGAAACCGCCACTTCGGGACGATCCCTCAATATCGTCGTAAATGCTTCGCCCTCAATGACCAGCACGCGCACATCACCCAGCGCCCTTAATGTCGCGGAACGCGGCGCAGATTCAAGGATCGCCATTTCGCCGACAAATTCGCCCTCCCCGCGCACGGCAATAATGGTTTCTTTTTTGCCGATCTCCTTGATCACCTCAACCCTGCCATCCACAATGATGAACAATGTGCTTCCAGGCTCACCATCACGACAGATTAGGGCGCGAGGCGGATACAATTGCTCGTTTGCGATCTCCGCGATCTGTTCGAGGTCCTCCGGGGAAAGTTTGGTAAACATCGGGATCTCGCGCAGAAGCAAAATCCGTTCAAGTGTTGAGAGGGTCTTTAAAGTTTTCATAAAGGTAACACCATCCATTCGAGCAAGCGCGTCAAGCGCGGCTTGCTGCACAAAGGGAACCGGGTCGGAGTTCATTCCATGCAACGCGTGGACATATTCTTTTAATCGAAGATCGGGAATGGAACGCGCCGCCAGCGCGCGCAGCCAATAATCATCATCGGATAACAGCGCCCCAAGCACTTCACTGGCATCTCTTGCCTGGTCGCTGTCTTCCTGAAATACGCCGCCGCGATCCAGGATCGGCAAAACCTCAAGCGTAATTTTTTTATCGCCCAGGGTTTCAAGAGCCTCCAGAGCCGCGGCTCTTGTCCCGGCGCTCCCCGCATTCAAACTCTTACGCACCAAATCCATGGCGCGCGGGTTGCCGAACAAACCCACCGCCTTGATCACTCTCTCCTCGCTCAGGGATTCACGGTTCTTCAACGTTGCGGAAAGGAGTCTGATCGCTCGTCCCGTCAACGGAAGCGACGCGACCATCGAGCGAAGGTATTGGATGTCGGAAACTTCGCGCTGGATATATTTCCGCAACGGATTCAAAACTTCGGGATCGCCGGGCGGGATCGAATCCAGCGCGGCATTCAATACGACGCCATCCATTTCCTCCAGGATTCGGAGTATGGCGCTGCGCGGCTGGGGCCAAACCTGCTTCAGCGATTCTGCTGCGATTTTCCTCACCCCCGCATCTTCATCGGATAGACACTCCACAACAGGCTCAGTGATTGATTCACGCGGCAGGAGGGAAGCGACCCGCACTGCTTCCCGTCGAACGATTGGAGAGGGATCATCCAAGGCATCCAGGATGAGATCAACCTTGAATGACAGTTTCCCTTTCGCGTTTGCCGCCACATGACCAAATGAATTAAGCGCAATGCGCCGCTTATTGACATCGTCATCCTTCAGCAACTTTGAGAGAAGAGTCTGGGAGCGTTTGCTTTCGCCAAGAAAGAGCAGCACCACAGCGGCATGGGCGCGGACCCCGGTATGCGGGTCTTTCAACAAATGCTCGAGGGTCCGAATCAGCTCGGGAGATGAAGCAACTTCCAGCTTAGGAAGCGAAGCAAGAGTCTGCTCGCGAACGGCGTCATCGGGATCATCCAATCCAAGAATGATCTCCTTCAGCATTGGCTTTGCGCCGAGATCGGCTAATGCCCGGGTTGCCGCGGCGCGCACACTTGCATCATCATCCGATAATTTCTCAACAAGATCAGGCACAACCGACATGCTCCCCAATCTTGAGAGCATCTCGGCAGCAATGCGGCGTGTATATGCTTTGGGATCACGGAGCGCCTTGAGGATTACCTGCAGCGCGGCGGGGTCATTTTGATAACCTGCAAACGCATCCTCTTCGTCGCTGAATACTTCCGTTCGACCTGCGCGTAACGCGCTAAGGAGCGCTTCGCCATAGGCGGGCTTCATTTTTATGGTAAGGTAAACAGTGATCAAGGCAACAAACGCGCCCAGCAATAAGATGTGTTCAGTCTTGAGAATTTGCCTGCTAAGGATAATCAAAAGGCCGGAAACGACCACGCCGATTTGCGCCGGGACTCCGCTATTGAACGCCAGTATCTGCCCGCGCCTCTCAGGCGGAGCAACATTGAACAAGGCGTTCCAGGCAGTGCCCATTAATCCGCCCAGCACAACCAGTTGTGAGAAGCGGGCGATGATCGCTCCCCCGAATGTGAAACTGACAAAGAACACAAAAAAGCCGACAACATAAGTGATTGGCATGATCAGGATGCTGTTTACAATTCCCAGGCGCGTATAAAGGCGATTTGCCAGCAAAAGCGAAACCAAAAATGTAACGGCAGTTGTGACGCTGGTAAATAATCCCTTGAAGCCTGCCAAGCCTGCCGCGTCGCCTGAATATTGAATTGAAACGATCTCACTAAATGGGAAATCAACTGTAAAGAATAATACCGAATATAGAATTGAGGAATAAGCGACGAGACTGAATAAGCGCGACTCGCGCACAAATTCATACCCCCCGCGCATATCGTTCACCAGGCTGAATTTGACATTCGTGATTACTTCGGGTTTGAAATAAGTACTTGCGATGGCGCGCGTCAGTAACAACCCAACGCCTAGGGATATTGCGTACAAAACGATTAAGTTGGCTGTTCCTGCAATTTTGGCGATAACGCCCGTGAGGGAATTTCCCAAAACACTTCCGAGGATTCCCATGCTCGTGAACAGGGGGAATAAACGCTTGGCTTGCCGCGCATCGCACACCTCACCCGCCACCGTCCACAATAATGTTCCAAGAACAACGCTCATTCCATACGTGGTCAGCCACAAGACGGAATAAACCGGGAGTCCGTACAATGCAATCGCCGCGCGTATTGCGATGAACAGCAACGCCGCGCCAGCCATCAGGTATACGACAACACGGGCGTTCTGAAAGCGGCTCAAACTGGCAGAGTACGCAAGCGAAGCAAGGAACACCACTCCCCCCAAGCCCATGTACATGTATGGCAGACGATCTATGTCGACGCGGGCAAGGAACAACGCAAACGCTGCGTTCTCGCCGATTCCCTGACCTGCCTGCACACAAAGAAATAACGCGGCGATCAACGTGACCATCCGTATTTCGTCAGGTCGGATCTTTAGCAGGGTGACGGCTTTTTCTTGGAGCATGGGAGAGAAAGGATGGATGCCTTCCCGCATCCTGCTTCTGATTCTAGCATAAACCTGCATCTTACAAAGAGTCTCTTCGCTGTTTATAGTCTTCTCAAAGTAGCTTGACAATTAAGCCCTTTTGAAACGCGAATATAGCGAATGGGCAAATTTCGCGAATTTTAAAGGGTTTATTCGCGGCATTCGTCAATTCGGGTAATTCGCGTTAATAAATTCCTGACTTTGAGAAAACCATAGTTCGATGTATTCCTGCGCTTTCTCTTTATCCCAGACTTGGTACAATGGGCAGAGTAATCAACCTGAGTTTGCGATAATCTTTTTAGGACACGGACAACACGGAGGCTTCGCGCACGGAAAAAATCCGTAAAAATATAGAGAGAATCCGTGACATCAGTGAAATCCGTGTCCAAAGATTTTGAGGAATAAAAATGAATTTTGACCTGACCGAAGAACAAAGACTCTGGCAAAAGACCGTTCACGATTTTGTCGCGAAGGAAGTTCAGCCCAAAGCCCACGAAGTGGACGTGACCAGCGAATTCAACTGGACTGCGACGCGCAAGATGGGTCCGCTTGGTCTGCTTGGTTTGAATATCCCCGAAGAATACGGCGGCGCGGGCGTGGATGCAGTCAGCGCGGCGATTGGGATTGAAGAGTTAGGCTGGGGATGCGGCTCGACCGCGCTCGCCATCGCCGCGCACAATGGACTTGGCACGACGCCGATTGTCCTCTATGGAAGCGAAGAACTCAAAAAGAAATGGCTTCCACTCGTTGCAAGCGGAAAGAACAAACTCGGCGCACTGGCGCTGACGGAACCAGGAGCAGGCTCCGACTTGCAGGGAGGCGTGGTTACGAAGGCTGTCAAAGATGGAAACGAGTGGGTCATCAACGGCGCGAAGATGTGGTGCACGAACGCGTCCATCGCGGAATACATCATCACGCTTGTTCGCACAGACCCCAAAGGCGGATCGCGTTCATTAAGCCAAATCCTTGTCCCGACGGAGTCGCCAGGTTTGAAGATCGGTCCCGCTGAAAAGAAGATGGGGCTGCATGGCTCCCCCACTCATGCAGTGACCTACGAAGATGCGCGCGTGCCATTGGATAATCTCATCGGCGAAGAAGGCAAGGGATTACAACAAACACTTTCCACGCTGGATGGCGGACGAATCGGAATCGGCGCGATCTCGATCGGCTTGGCGCAAGCCGCGTTTGAATATGCAGTTAACTATGCAAGGGAACGAAAAGCATTCGGAAAGGCAATCGCCGATCAACAAGCCATTCAATGGATGTTAGCCGACGCAGCGACCGAGATCGAAGTTGCACGCAACATACTTTACAAAGCCGCGTGGCTCCAGGAACAAGGGCGCAACTACAGCAAGGAAGCTGCAATGGCAAAGATGTTCGCAACCGAAATGGCGGAACGCGTTTGCCGAAACGCGATCCAAATCCATGGCGGCTATGGTTATTCAAGCGAATATCCCGTTGAAAGAATTTACCGCGATGCGCGCCTGATGACCATAGGCGAAGGGACAAGTGAGATTCAACGAATGGTCATCGCGCGGCATGTGCTGGCGGCAGAGTAACGCGCACCGTGACATATTATCCTGCTGGCGGCGCAATGAGAATCAAAGGCGCTACTCTATCTTCACTTCCCCCGGATCATCGTTCAACTTCAAGCCGCGCAGGGCTTCATCCATGCTGGTGGCAACGTCACGGCGCATGCCTGCCGCGGGCGTCCCGCAATAGGGGCAGATATTCCACGGCAATTCCATGAAGCGGTTGCAGTTATCGCAGGTCTTCTTTAATTTTGTGTGGCAGTTTGGGCAAACCTGCCAGTCATCCTTGACGCGGCGTTCACAGCCCGGGCAAAGAGGCAGGTCTTCGAGAGCCTGGAGTAAAGCCTCTTCTTCAAGAGTCTTTTGGTATTCCTCCTCCAATGTGCGCTGGGGACGAAGAATGAGATAAACCAGCACGCCCGGTAAGTTGAGGACTGCAACAAGCAGCGTCGCCAGCGATTGCGCCAACGGGTCGCGCGCTCGCGTGCGGATATCGCGGTACGTCCAGACGACCAGCGAGATCCACAGCGCGGCGAGGAAGGCGCCGCCGAACCCGGTCAACACGAGCAGGAGATTCGCAATAAACGAGGGATCAAATGTCATACGTCCTCATTGACGATATTGTATCCCATCTCATTGACGTTACACAACATTGACGAATTCATTTTGTTTTCTCCCATGGTCGGCTTTTACTTCACCGCCGCTTCCACAAACTTCCGAAACAAATTCCGCGTGGACTCCTGATCCGTCAGCCATTCGGGGTGCCATTGCACAGCAAGACCAAAGGGATGATCGGGCAGTTCAATAGCTTCGACGAGTCCATCGGGCGCGTGACCTGCGATACGGAGTGACGGCGCGATGTCTTTGAGTCCCTGATGGTGATGGCTGTTGACTCTGACGATTGGCTCGCCCAACACCTCCGCGACATGCGTGCCTTCTTCGATCTTGACTTCGTGGACAAGAACTATCCGCATGTCGCCCGGATAGGAATGGTCGAGCGCGTTAGGAAGTTGATCGGGGATATGAGTGTAGAGAGTCCCGCCCAAAGCCACGTTCACCACCTGGCAGCCGCGGCAAATGCCGAGGAAGGGTTTGCCATCCGACGCGGCAGCGTGGATCAATTTAAATTCAACAGAATCACGCTCAGGTTCCACATCGCTGATGCGGGGATGCGGGTCGCCGATAAAATGATCGAGGGCGATGTCACCGCCGCCAGAGAAGAGTATCCCATCCAGGCGGGAATAGAGCGCCTCCCATCCGTCTTCCGCAATGAGAGAT
>CAZIYY010000181.1:0-9334 GCA_964543585.1 uncultured Anaerolinea sp.
TTCCGCCGGGCCGAGCAGCTTCTCGAGCTCCTTGCCCAATTCGGGGCCGCGGGCGCGGGTGCTGACAACCTTGCCCTCTTTGTCGACGAGAATCACCGTGGGAATTCCCATCACGCCAAATTGCATGACCAAATTGGGATTCTCATCCGCATCGATCTTTACAACTTTCACTTTTCCATCCCACTCGCCAGCCAGTTGCTTGACGATGGGGTCGAGCATCTTGCAGGGCTGGCACCACACCGCGCTGAAATCCACCAGCACGGGCTGGGATGAATCCAATACTTCGTTTTTGAATGTGTCTTCATTGACATGCAACATTTCGGCCATTTGAACCTCCAGTTTGATAGACGCATTGTTGCGCACGTGTCTTACTTGCAACCCAAACTACAGTCCCCAAAGCAAAGCGGAGTAGTATGCAGGTGTTCGGGTTGAAAATCTTCGACTTTGTGAAAGCCATATTCTCCCATCCCATCTCTAGTATAATCCTCCCTATGACCCTTAAAACCCAACTCAGCGACTCCATGAAAGATGCCATGAAGAGCGGAGACGAAGTCCGCAAACGCACGGTGCGTATGGTCCTGGCTGCGGTCAAACAGGCAGAGGTCGATAAGCGCGTCGAACTTGATGATATGGCTGTGATGAGCCTCATTCAAAAGGAGATGAAGAACCGCCGCGAGTCGCTCGAAGAGGCGAAGAAGGCGACCCGCTCCGATTTGGTGGAAGCCAACGAAGCCGAGATCAATGTGCTTCAAGCTTTCCTTCCCAAAGCCATGCCCGCCGAGGAACTGCGCGCGCTCGCGCAAGCCGCCATCGCCGAAACAGGCGCATCCGCTCCCGCCGATATGGGGAAGGTAATGAAGATCGTTATGGCAAAGGTTGCGGGCCGCGCGCCCAATGACATGGTCAGCGCGACTGTGCGCGAACTGCTCCAAAGCAAGTAATTCATGAAATTAAGTTTCTTTACCACTGAAATACAGGGGCACGGAGATTTTTTAAAAGAACTTCCCTGTATCTCAGCGACTCTGTGGTTAACCCTCGCGTAATAATATGGGGACTTTACCTGCGCGCGGTCGGCGCGTGCCACGCCGCATCCGCACGCTTCAGATCATACTGCTCAGTCTCGCGAGCGTCATATCGTATGGGGCTTTGGTTCTGCCGCTGGCAATGCGTCCCGCGGCGTTACCGCTTCAGGCAGGAGAGGTTGCGCCCAACGATTTCCAGGCTCCCGAATCGATTGAGTACATCAGCGAAGTGCGGACGGAGGATGCGCGCCTCGCGGCGGAAAACGCGGTCGCGCCTGTTTACGGTTCACCCGACCCTTCGATTGCCCGCCGCCAGATCGAGAGATTGCGCGCCGCGCTGCAATACATCGCCCTCGTCCGCGATGACGAGAATTCCACGCCCGAACAAAAAGCCTCGGATATCGCTTCTTTAAAAGACGTTTCCCTCAATCCACAGACAATCGAGCAGGTTATCGCGCTTACCCCTGCGCGCTGGGATATGATCCCGCAGGAGTCGTTGAGCGTGCTCGAACAGGTGATGCGCAGCGCGATCCGCGATCAGGACTTGGGATCGGTTCGGCGCACTGTGCCTTCGCTGGTGAGCCTGGCTTTGAACGAAGAACTTGCCGCGTTGGTTGCGGAACTGGTCACGCCCTTCGTCACGCCCAACAGTGTGTATAGCGCTGATTTAACGGATGCAGCCCAAAAGTCCGCCCGTGAGGCGGTGCAACCCATCATCGAATCCTATAAACTGGGTGAGACCATCGTCCTGCGCGGACAGATCATCACGCCCTCGCAATTTGAGGCGTTACAACAATTCGGGTTTCTCCAGGAACCCACCCCCTGGCAGGACTACGCCGGCGCGGGCGCGCTAGTGATAATGCTTGCGGCATTCGTAAATCTTTATTTTTCGCGGCGCAGGCTGCAGTTCCTTTTCGATGCGCGCAGTCTGGTCCTCATTGCATTGATTTTTCTCCTGTTCATTGCAGGGGCTCGCTTCGCGATTCCAAATCGCACTGTGGTGCCTTATGCCTTTCCGCTCCCAGCGGTTGGTTTGTTGATCGCAACATTGTTCGGCGTGGAGGCAGGCGTCATTTTTTCGCTAATGATCTCCCTGCTGGCGGCTTATTCCTTGCCGAATACGCTGGACCTGACTCCTTATTATCTTGTCTCATCGCTGACGGGTGTTCTCGTGTTGGGCACCGCACGGCGCGTGTGGACGTTCTTCCGCGCCGGCATGGCAATTGCATTCGCCGGCATTGCAATGCTGCTGGCATTCCGCGTCCCGTTCACGCCGACCGATGGAATTGGCTTGCTTACACTATCCAGTGCAGCGTTCTTCAATGGCTTAGCTTCCGCGAGTATCGCGTTGTTGTTACAGTATTTTCTCGCGCAAAGCCTCGGGTTGACAACCGCGCTCCAACTGATCGAAATATCGCGGCCCGATTTTCCGCTGTTGCAATTCTTTTTGCGGAATGCGCCCGGGACGTACCAGCACAGTTTACAGGTGGCAAATCTCGCTGAGCAAGCCGCCGAATTGATCGGCGCGGACGCGTTACTCACGCGCGTGGGCGCGCTCTTCCATGATGTGGGCAAGGCGATGAATCCCATGTTCTTCATCGAGAACCAGCCGCAGGAACAGGTGAACACGCACGAAGACCTTGACCCCCTTGAGGCGTCTGCCGCGATCATCGCGCACGTCACCGATGGGGTTGCATTGGCGCACAAATATCGCCTGCCGCGTCGCATTGATGATTTCATCCTCGAGCATCACGGCACGATGCTCACGCGCTATCAATACAACCATGCCGTGGAAGCCGCAGGCGGCGACCCGTCGAAAGTGGATGTTGAGAAATTCCGTTATCCGGGCCCGCGTCCGCGTTCGCGCGAGACCGCCCTGCTTATGCTTGCGGATGGTTCTGAAGCCCGCACCCGCGCCGAGCGCCCGCAGGATGAAGAGTCGCTCCGTAAGATCGTTCTTGCCATGATCGAATCAGCGCAGAAGCAGGGGCAACTCGATGACACGCGGCTGACCTTGCGCGACCTCAGCCTCATTACCGATCTGTTCGTCACGATCCTGCGCGGCACGCATCACCAGCGCATCAACTATCCAAAGGAAGAGTCTCCCGCGACTCAAAGCGCCGCGACGGTTCCCAATAAAAGATGATCCATATTGAGTCCGAATTCTCCGTTCCAAGAGACCTGATCGAAAGCGCCGCGCGCGCCGCGCTCGAACACCATGCTTCGCCCGAACTTCGCGCCCCTGAATTAACGATTGTATTGACGGACGACGCGCGCTTGAAGGAATTGAATCGGGATTATCTCGGAATCGACGCGCCAACGGACGTACTCTCCTTCCCCGCCTCTGAAACGGACCCCGAAACTGGCGCGCGTTATATTGGCGATATCCTCATCTCGATCCCGCGTGCCCAGGATCAAGCCGCAGCCGCAAGTCATCCACTTGAATCGGAAGTGCAATTACTTGTTGTGCATGGCGTGTTACATTTGCTGGGTCACGATCATGCCGAGCCTGAAGAGAAAGTGCGTATGTGGAAGGCGCAGGCGGAGATTTTGGAAAGACTCGGCATTGGTCAGATCCAAATTCGTGAGGAGTGATTCGCCCACTCTGCTTCGCTGCGGGATGATATGTTGGATGTTGCGTGGAATGTGTTGCGTGATACGTGTTGGATACCGCATAACGAGTGTATATGACTCTCAAAACTTTTACCCTTTCGCGCATCGCTGCTTTTGGTCATGCTTTGCGCGGCTGGGGATATGTCCTCAAGACCCAGCATAACGCGTGGATTCATACGATTGTTGCAGTCGTTGTATTCGTCCTGGGTCTATGGCTGAAACTCCCCGCGCGCGATTGGGCGATCCTGATCGTGACGATTGCGATGGTCTTCATGGCTGAATTCCTTAACACCGCCATCGAAGCGGTCGTGGATTTGGCGAGCCCTTCGCATCACCCGCTTGCAAAAGTCGGCAAGGACGTGGGCGCCGGCGCAGTACTCGTCGCGGCGCTGGCGGCAGTGTTGATTGGGTTGTTGATATTAGGTCCGCCGTTGTGGCAAAAAATTGGTGTCTGGTTCGGACAGCCGCCACCGGCGTCACACGCCGGACAGATTGCTTTCAAAGGCATGGAATTGTATTCATGGCAGAACGAAGACGGCGGATGGCAGTATGCCATCCTTCTAGGAACCAATCGTAACAAAACTTTGGAAGAAGTTCAGGCAACGCCGCTCGATCTGCAAAGCGTTAAAACTGAAATTGCGCAGATGGCTGTTGGCGAGTCGTTTTTTTGGATGAACAGCGTTTATGATACGCGCTCCGATCAAACGTTGAACTTGCCGTTTCCGCCGGACAAAGTTGTACATGAATTATTGGAATTTGCCCGTGAAAAACAAGTAGATTTATATATTCCCTGAATTTTCCGGAGGCTGTATGACATTATCTTTTCAATTCGGCACAGTCGGCTCACCCATCGGCACGCCCAAGAAGCCGGGCGGCTCGGTTGGCGCAATTGGGTTCAGCAAATCCATCGGGCTAGATACTTTCGAACTCGGCTGGGTGCAGTCCGTGCGCGTGACGGAAGCCACCTGCGCGGCCATTAAGCAAACCGGCGCAGAACAGGGCGTATCGCTCAGTGTGCATGCGTCCTATTTTTTCAACTTGAACGCGACCGATGAGGAGTGGCCCAAGTCGCGTAAGCGCTTGATGGATGCGGCGCATTATGGCAACCTGGCGGGCGCGACAGATATTATTTTTCATCCGGGATCCTACTTTGGTCATCCGCCGGCTGAAGTGTTGAAATTTATCATCCCACGTTTGAAAGGCTGTGTGGATGAATTACGCGAGGCGAAGAATCCCGTCACTTTGCGGCCCGAGACGATGGGTAAGTCTGCAATGCTGGGTTCATTTGAGGACACAATTGAGATGAGCAAGGCGATCAAGGGCGTCCTGCCGTGCATTGACTTTGCCCACCTGCACGCGCGTCCCGGCGATGGGACGATGAATACCGTCAAAGAGTGGACTCAGATCCTCGAAGCGTATCAGGCGTCGTTGGGGAAAGAGGCGTTGAAGAGTCTGCACATCCACCTGTCGGGAATCGAGTATGGGCCCAAAGGCGAGAAGAATCACCTTGCCCTGGGCGAGTCCGATTTGAAGATCAATTTTCTCTTTGAAGTGCTGAAGGATTTTGGATGCGCGGGGCGCATCCTGTGCGAAAGCCCCGCCATGGAAGAGGATGCGCTAATTCTGAAAAAGGCGTGGATGAAAGTAAGCGGTGAGAAGGAATAAAAACTCCCCGATGCAGGATCGGGGAGGATGATCGTCAGTCGATGGCAAAGCCTAATAACGCTTGCCGTTTCCACGTTGCTGGCGATGTGTGCGGCCGCTGCCGCGATTATCAAAACTACCGCGTCCTCGTTCTTCGCGCGGACGGGCGATGCTCACGCGCAATTCGCGGTCACCCATTTGGTAGCCATTGAACATGCTAATGGCTTTTTCCGCCTCAACCTGCGTGCTCATTTCCACAAAAGCAAAGCCCTTCGACTGACCGCTGTCACGATCCTTGATCAGCGCGACGGAAGCCACTGTGCCCGCCTGAAAGAACAGGGTCCGCAAACTATCTTCCGTGGTCGAATACGACAGGTTACCTACGTACAACTTTGATTCCATTTTTTCTCCTGGCACAACGCCCGCCATGCGAGCGAGTAAAAATCAGGCGTGAGACGACCTCGGGAAGGGGATCACCAAAACCTGTTGACGATGAGTGCAGTATATCACAACCCCAACCAGCCTCTCCCAAATCTGCCGGGCGGCTCAATGGGCGCGAAATCAACTAAAAAAGTGTTTGGTATAATTTATTAATCACCTTTCGATAAATAATCTTTCTTGAACGCGGGGCCGCCATGTCTCCCGATGAAGTTATCAAAGTATATCGAGAAGGACAATAAGGAACCCCGATGCATTTCATTCCCACTGCCATTCAAGATGTCATCGTAATCGAGCCCAAAGTTTTTTTGGATGAGCGCGGGTTTTTTATGGAGAGTTACCAGAAACACAACTTCTCCGAAGCCGGAATTCCTTTTGATTTTACACAGGATAATCACTCAAAATCAAGCCATGGCGCTTTGCGAGGACTGCATTACCAGATCAAGCAGCCGCAGGGAAAACTGATCAGGGTAATTGCCGGCGAAATATTTGATGTCGCTGTGGATATAAGAAGACAGTCGCCTACTTTCGGAAAATGGGTCGGCGCTTATTTATCAGCTGAAAACAAAAAAATGCTTTGGGTGCCGGCCGGGTTCGCGCATGGTTTCTACGTCAGCGCTCCCCAGGCCGAGGTGCTTTATAAAGCCACGGACTATTATGCTCCTCAATGGGAACGCACAATTGCGTGGAATGATCCAACCCTCAATATCGATTGGCCCCTGAAGAACGAATTACCAATCCTCTCGCCCAAGGATCAGGCGGGCAAGCCGTTCCTGGAAGCGGAAGTTTTTGAATAGCCTTAAAGAATGAAAATTGTGCTCTTTGGCAGGAACGGGCAGTTGGGCTGGGAATTCCAGCGTATCCTCCCAATTCTGGGGGAAGTTATTTCTTTCGGGCGGGGTGACCTCGATGTTTCCAACCTGCGGGCGGTACAAAACACTTTGGAAGAACTGAAGCCCAACCTGATTGTTAATACATCGGCGTATACAGAAGTGGACCTGGCAGAAAAAGAGTTTGAACTGGCGATGAAAATCAACGCTCTGTCGCCCGGACTTATGGCTGAGACGGCTCGTAAAATTGGCGCGGTATTCATCCATTATTCGACGGACTACGTGTTTGATGGCAAGGGCGATAGACCATACACAGAGAATGATCCGGTCAATCCATTGAACGTGTATGGCAAAAGCAAGTTGAAGGGGGAGGAAAATATCAGACAGGCGGGAGACGCCTACCTGATCTTGCGCACCAGTTGGGTTTACAGTATGCGCGGAAACAGTTTCGTCAATAAAGTGTTGGGGTGGGCGCGTGAAAATGAAACCCTGAAAATTGTCGGCGATCAAATTAGCAACCCAACATGGGCGCGGATGCTGGCAGAAATCACGAGCCAGATGATTGTCCAAAACAACGCCGACTTTTTGGAAATCATCCGTGAAAAACGCGGCGTGTATCATTTGGCAGGCAGCGGACATACATCCCGTTATGAATGGGCGAAAGAGATCCTCGCCAACGATCCAGATCGGACCGAACAACTGCTCCAAACCATTGGGCCGGCCCTCAGCGAGGATTTCCCCACCCCGGCAATGCGTCCTCTTTTCTCAGCATTGGACTGCGCCCGCTTTGAAGCAACATTTGGCTTGCAATTACCAGATTGGAGCAGCGCGTTAAAACTGGCAATGACAGGGTAGTGCCATTGTCATATTGTGCAAGCAAAAAAATCCATCCCTACATCACCTATGATAACCAACAGAGAGTCAGCGTTCTGTGGGTTGTTCCCGTTCAGGGATAATTGGCGGCATTGATATACCATTCGGTTGTGTCGCTGACTTGCGAGACAAGATCACTACCTGCCCGCGCCAGCAAGACCGCGCGCGATAAGATATCCGGGATCGCAGCAAAGAATTTGATCACGGGATTGAAGGGTGAGCATCTGCGGAATTGTGTTAATCCCCAAGTGTACGGTCGCTAAGGCTGGCACAGAAAACAATCCCCGGACTTTCACTCAAAGAGCCAAAGCCCGGGGATTTTTCTTTCAATTGCTGTGAGGATTCAACAATCTACTCACATGCTTACGGACCGAACTTGACGTCGAAGCGGGAAGATCGGCTGACAGCGTCAAAATACACGCGCAAACCAACTGCGTTGCTGTGACCACCGCAGAAGCCGCCGCTTCCGTTCGTTCCAATTCTCGTGAGTATCTTTAGTGACAACACGTCGGTCGTGCCGTTATAAGTTGTGGGCGAGAAGGAACCAAACGAGAGAGTGACCTCTTTCGCCAAGGATGGATTTCTGGTCACACCCGTGATGCAATAGGATTCGCCCGAAGCCAGAAGCGTGCCGTTCTTATACACCTCGATCCGCAGATCGAAGTTGGTGCCTTGATCGTCGCTGGTCTTCAATCCAAGCCAGGCATGGAAGTTACTTAGATCGATCAGAGTTGCAGGCGAGAGCGCAGGCGCCGTCGACCACGTTCCCATCTGCTTCCATAGATTTCCGCCGCTGAAGTTAATGCTGGCCGAGTCCCTGTACTTTTCGGTCACAGAAGTGGGAGCAGTGTTATCGAGGAATAGGGTCGGCGGGTTATTCGCCGGACCTGTGCCGTGCAGATAGAAGGTGCGCGCCGAATTTACCGTTACGATTGTGGTGTACTCGGTATAGCCTTCATCCTTGTCGATGATCCGCGCCCGCACGGTATGGAGGCTGGGACCATCATTGAATGTGCAGTTGGTGGAAGAGCTAGCACCACTGGTGCCATAAGTTGCCGCACTGAGTGAACTGCCATCACAAGCGAACGCATAATGGAAGCCTGCTGACGTATCGGCGACGGAAGGATCAAATTGACTGCTGAAGCTGACCGTAACGGGACTGCCCGAAAGCACCGGTCCGTTGTTGGAGAGCGTCGCTGTCGGCGAGACGTTCGCTACATTGACTGTTGCCGAGTCGACCGCGCTGAGGTTGCCATTGTCGGTGACCTTTACATTAATCATGTGGCTGCTCGGGCCATCGAGTGCCGAGGCATCGAAGCTCACACTCTGGCCAGGTGTCTCGAATGATCCGTTGTTATCAAGGTCCCAAGCGTAAGTCAGCATTTCGCCCATGTTGGGATCGTCACCCGTCGCAGTAACGAGGACAGAGCCGCCTTCGCTTACCGGATACGGCCCACCAGCATCGACGGTCGGTGGATCATTGAGCTTAAGGCCAACGACAACCGGGTCGTGATCGGAGGCGCGATACGGTTCGGAAGTATAGAAGGTATTGATTTGATTGGATGTCTTGAACTCGACGTTGTAGTCGAGAACCGTCGGCTCATCAGCATTATTGTGCCATTCAGTAACGCCGGCAACCTGTGAGGTCAGACTCGAACTGGCTAAAGCATGGTCAAGATAGCCTGATTGGCCATCAAACACGTAGGAGTAGGCATCGGCACCAATCAGAGTCTCGAGCAGATTGGTATAACCACCATTCTTAATTGTGGTGATTGGGTCCTCTTGGGCATACGAGTTCATATCACCCACAACGAGGAAGTCAGGATCGCCGCTGCCGGTTGGGTCGGTTGCCAGCCAGTTGACCAGCGCGGTGGCCGCCTTAGTGCGGGTGAGGTTGCAGTTGCCCTGACCATC
>CAZIYY010000182.1:0-9174 GCA_964543585.1 uncultured Anaerolinea sp.
TCATGTTGCTGAAGGTGCCGACGGCTTGATCAGGTTCCTGCTCAAAGGCAATCGTGATGCCCTTGCTGCCAGTATCTGCAGTCGTGGGATCCCAACCCGGGGATGCGGGCGCACAAGCTACGGGGGCTTCGGTCGGGGCTGCGGTAGCGGGAGCTTCAGTAGCAGGAGCTTCAGTCGCAGGAGCTTGAGTCGCGGTCGCTGCACCGCCGCATGCCGTCAGGACCATACTCGCTAGCACGAGCAGTGATAGTAAAGCAAATAGGTTTCGTTTCACGTTTCTCCTCCAAGAGAATATAGTTTTGAGTAACAATAGGGGGTAAATCAAAAAGATAATTAGTGGCGAGCGGCCTCCTTCCAGGTTAATTGATTGCATTATACAGCAAAACATCTTTTAGTAGACAGATAGGGTACTCTCAAACGATATAAACCCTACTGTAGAGGGGGTCTTTTAGCCGCAATCCTTCTATCGGACATTCACTAATCTCGGGTCTAGCGCGTCGCGCAGGCCATCGCCGAGCAGGTTGAATGAAAGCACTGTGAGCATGATGGCAACGCCGGGAATGAAAACGAGATGCGGGGCGTTGAACAGGCTGTTGCGTTCTTCTCCCAACATCAATCCCCATTCCGGTGTGGGGGGCGCCGCGCCCAAGCCGAGGAAGGAAAGCGCAGCCGCACTCAGAATGGCGGAGGCAATTCCCAGCGTGGCTTGAACGATGAGGGGAGTCAGCGCATTTGGAAGAACGTGGCTGACGAGCAGTCCGAGAGGCGACGCCCCCAGGGCGCGCGAAGCGGAAACAAAATCCAGTTCTTTAACCTGCAGGACACTGGCGCGCACAGTGCGCGCATAGACAGGGATCGAAACGAAAGAGATAGCAAGCAGGGCATTGATCAGGCCGGGACCCAGCACGGCAACGATGGCAATGGATAATAACAGGCTGGGAAATGCCAGCAAAATATCCATCAAGCGCATGATAATGTTATCCGTCCAGCCTCCTGCGTACCCGCTTAACGCGCCTAATGCCACGCCGATGATGATGGCAAACGACACAGTGGCGACACCGATCTGCAGCGAAAGACGCGAACCATAAAGGATGCGCGAGAGCAGATCACGGCGGTTGCCGTCCGTGCCGAAGATATGTTGAGGATCATCGGCAGGACAGCCGAGAAGGTGGATGCAGGGAGGCATACGAGGCTTCACGTCCTTAAGTATCTCTATCGGACTGTAAGGAGCCAATAATTGCGCAAATACCGCGATAAAAATCAGGAATCCGAGAATCACGAATCCCACCTGCGCCGACCGATGCCGGACAAAGCGCCGCAGGGCGTTTTGCAGGGGCGTGCGCGAGACTGCTGAAGTAAGCGGTTCAAGCTGCAGAGAGGCGGCGGAGGATGTCATGGGAGTATGGATTTACTCTTGACGAATGCGCGGATCCAGAAATGCATACAGGAAATCCACAATGAGGTTGACAAAAACAAAGATAAGAGCGATCACCACCGTAAAAGCCTGCACCACCGCGTAGTCTCGCGACAGGATGCCGCGCACCAACTGAGTGCCAACACCCGGCAATGCAAATACAGTCTCAGTCAACACCGCGCCGCTCAACAGCCCGCCGACCGATAATCCGATCACGGTGACGATGGGAAGCAACGCGTTGCGCATGGCATGTTTGAAAACAACCGACCTTTCGCGCAATCCTTTGGCGCGCGCCGTGCGGATGTAATCCAAGCCCAATACTTCGAGCAGGCTGGAACGCGTCATACGCGCGATGATGGATAACGGAATTGTGCCTACAGCCACGCACGGTAAAATCAAATGCCACAAGGCATCACGAAACACATCGTAATTACCGGTAACGAGCGCGTTAAATGTAACGGTATTTGAGGCAAACGTGACCAGCGCGCCCCCGATACCAGTCAGATTCTCCAGATGGTAGATCTCAGCCAAAGGAGGAATTGAAATACCGGAAGAGAGCCGCCCCGAAGGCGGAATCCAAAACGGCGTATCTTTCAATTTTATGGCAAATACGTAAGCCAGCATTAAGCCAAGCCAAAAGACAGGCATCGAGACGCCGACATTGGCTCCCATCATTGTCCCCACATCCACCGCAGTGTTACGACGCACCGCCGAAATAACGCCCAGCAGAATTCCGAACGTGGTTGAAAACAACATCGCGCCGATTGTAAGCTCAACGGTCATCGGCAGGCGCTCCAGCACAATATCCGTCACTGGCCGGCTGCTGATTAGTGACTCGCCAAAGTCGCCCTGGAGAATGTTGCCTAAATAGTGAAAAAACTGAACAAGTATCGGATCATTCAACCCTTCCCGCTCCCGAAAAGCATTGCATTGCTCCACGGATACTTTCTCACCGAAAGCCGCGTAACACGGATCGCCAGGCAGAATGCGCGCCAGGGCAAACGTAACGAAGGTGATTCCCAAAAGCACTGGTATAAGTAAAACCAGGCGGCGAATCAAAAATTGCTGCATAAGACAGAAGGATGGGAAAAGATTTTTGATGCCCCGAGGGTATTTGCGAAATGCCCTCGGGGCATTTGTATTTTGAGAAAGTCGCCTATTTGGGCGCGTTCAGGAACTGGCCGAAGAAACCAGTGAGATACTCAAACACACCACTATTGCCTTTATGGTTGGGGCTTGCCGCATCCCACAGCGCTACGTAGCTTGCCACCACATCGTTGGCATCCAGGTCGGCCCCATTTTGGAACTTTACGCCCTGGCGCAAATGGAATGTCCACTCGGTTGCATCGGCATTTATATCCCAGGTTTCGGCAAGCGCTGGGATGGGTTTTGTGCCGCCGAGCTCAAAGCTCAGCAACGGCTCGTAAATCTCCAGGCAGGCTTGCAGTGTCTCGCCATCTGACTCATCGCCGCACCATAAACTCTGCATCCAAACGATCTGACCGGAATCAGTGGTCATTTGGTGGAAGTTTATGTTCAGCGCGCCGATCACCACATTCCCCACGCTGGCTTTGAACGCGTTGGCGGTCGTGCCGTGCGCGATCGGCACCATCGGTATATGTTCCTTGATCAGCGCGTTGGCGACGTCGTAATGTTTCTGGCGTTCGGCCGGGTCGCCCAACTGCGCCGCGGCTTTGATTTCCGTTACAAGATCGGGCCACTCTTTGCCGAATCGCGCGGCGTCACTGGCAAAATGATAATCGTAGAAGTTGGTCGAGTCCGGGTAGTCCATGCCCCAGCCGTACATGAACAGGGGTTGCTCGCCTTTGGACACCGATTGAGTGAACGCGGCAGAGTCGATCTTGGTAATTTTGGTCTTGATGCCGACATCAGCCAATTGAGCCTGAATATCCTGCGCCACCTCATTCACGTGCGGCAGGTAAACGCGCACGACATCGCGGTACGACAAGGTGACCTCAAAGCCATTGGGAAAGCCAGCCTCAGCCAGGAGTTTCTTTGCGCCTTCAGGATCATAGGAAGTCCATTTGGCTCCATCGCCTGATTTGCTGAACCCGGGGTAGAAATCTTCGGGGACGAACTGTTCGGCAATATAGGAACCAGTGGGATAGAATGTGTCTATGATGCGCTGTTTATCAATCGCCATCGCGACTGCCTGGCGCACTTTGTCGTTGTCGAACGGCGGCATGGTATTGTTCATACCAAGATAGAAGACATTGGGATTCGAGAATGGAAATAGTTTCAAAGTGGAGTCAGCCTGGATGGCAGCATAGTCTTCAGAAGACGGCGAAAAGATGCCGTCCACCGTGCCGGCCTGTAATTCGAGCAGGCGCTGCGCGGCTTCAGCAGACCAGCGGAAGATAAGCGTATCGTTCGCGGGCGCGCCGTTCCAATAATCAGTGTTGGCTTCAAAGGTGATGTGATCGCCGCGCACCCATTCCTTAACTTTATAAGGGCCGGTGCCGTTGGGGTCCTCGCTCATCTTGAGGGAATCTCCGCCGTGCGCATCCAGGTAATCCTTATCCTGAATTGCGAAGACGCTGAAAGCCGCCTTTGACAGGAAGGCCGGGTCAGGGTAGCACAGTGTGAACTTGACTGTATATTGATCCACGGCTTCGATGGATTTGAATTCGCCGCCGTAAGAGCAATCCGCGGCTTCTGTTTTATCGCCAACATAAGCTGGCGCTGGCGGTTCGGTTGGCGCCTCAGTGGCCGGTGGTTCGGTGGCAACGGGAGCAGGCGGCTCGGTTGCCGGCGCTTCGGTTGCCGCGCCGCCACATGCCGCAAGGATCATGCCGGCGAGCACGATCAGTGACAGTAAGGCAAATAGGTTACGTTTCATGTTTCTCCTCCTGAGAGAAATTTAGTTTGGATTCGATTACGTACAAGTGTGGGGAAAGTTGGAGTTACTTGGCGAGGGGCGCCTCCTTCCGAATTAATTTAATGATTGATATTACGCACCGTCCCGCAGGTTTGTTCGGAAGGCAATCTTGATGTTAGGGAACCTGCGGGACGTTCTACGTAAGGTGAGTTAATGGGCAGATTATACAGCAGAACATCTTTAATAAACGGGCAATGGCATACCTATTCCATTTAACACTACCTTAGAGGGGTCTGTATGCCATACCCCAGGCACCCTGGTATTGCATTTCGGGCATGTTCCCTCACTTGTGATGTGATATTCACGGATGATATACCCGCTTCTTTTCACCAGCCGATGGCTGCACTGCCCGTTAGGGCAAAAAGTATCTTCATACTCCCCAACCTGCCCCGGCAAATTGCCCGCGTAGACATATCGTAAACCCGCTTCACGCCCGATCTCCGCCGCGCGCAGAAGTGTTTTTGCATCTGTATTATCCGGGTCTGTCATCTTATAATCTTTATGGAACGCGGTCACGTGCCAGGGAATATCTTTTGAAACACCCGCAATAAAACGCGCCGCATCCCACAACTCCTCATTTGAATCATTGAAGCCGGGGATTGTGAGAGTCACGATCTCGACCCATAATCCCATGTCATGCGCGCGCTTGATTCCATCCAGTGTATTTTGGAGAACGCCGCCAAGTTTACGATAATTCTTATCCTGCATGGATTTCAAGTCAACTTTATAGGCAGAGATATAAGGGCGAATATACTCCATCACTTCGGGTGTGTTATTTCCATTTGAAACGTAGGCGCACATCAGACCCGCGGCTTTTGCCTCCTTGAAAATTTCAACTGCCCATTCGCTTGTGATCAACGGCTCGTTATAAGATGACGCAACCACGGAAGCATTCGTCCGATGCGCGAGGTCCACCATCTCCTTTGGAGAAATTTTTCGAATGTAATTAATTGACTCATCCGAAGACGGGTCGCGCATGGCTTGGGAAGTCATCCAATTCTGGCAGTAACCACAGTGGAAATCGCAACCCAACATTCCAAACGTCAACGCGTTCGTGCTGGGCAACACGTGAAAGAACGGTTTCTTCTCAACCGGGTCGCTTTGCAATGCGCCCACGTAGCCCCACGGCACGCGCAACTCTCCTCCCTCGTTGAAGCGCACCTGGCAAATGCCGCGCTTGCCCTCGCGGATCTTGCAGCGATGTCCGCACGCGTAACAGCGCACCGCGTTGTCTTCGAGCTTTTCATACAAGTCCCCCGTTACCGTTAATGTATCCAGTAACTCGCCAATTGTTGTAGCCATACTAACCTTCTACTTTCACCCTTATAATACACCCAAATGCTCACGATTTCCATTCAGGCTGGCGGACAATCTTCGCGCATGGGCGAGGACAAAGCCCTCAAAACTTTTCTCGGACGTCCGCTCATCCAACGCGTGATTGAACGACTCAATCCCATTGCGGATGAAGTTATCGTGACGACGAATCGCCCGGATGATTATCGCTTCTTGAATCTTCGCCTCACGCTTCGCGCGGACCTCAAGCCTGGGCGCGGCGCCCTCGGCGGACTCTATACTGCAATCGCTTCCGCCGCGCATCCCATCGTCGCTGTGGTCGCGTGCGATATGCCTTTCGCCAGTCCAATGCTGATCGAAGCCGCGAGCAGGCTCATCGTCGAGGAAGAAGCGGATGTCGTCATCGCAAAATCGGATGAGGGTTACGAACCGCTTCACGCCGTCTATCGCCGCGCGACTTGCCTCCCCGCCATTGAATCCGCAATCGAAGCCGATCAATGGAAGGTCATCGCGTGGTTCCCGCAAGTGAAGGTGCGCGTCTTCACGCCAGAAGAAATGAAAATATATGACCCAACTGGTCTGGCATTCTGGAACGTGAACACGCCCGAAGAGTTTGCAAAAGCGGAACAGATCGCTCTTGCATAAGGGAAGTTCTTCCTAAATTTTCTTGACACCCAATGCCCCTCATGTTATGCTTGCGGCTGTAGGATACCAGTAGTTTGCTTTGGAAGTACCAGGTGGCTCACGGATCGTCCGTGAGCCGCTTTGTTTTTTCGCCGTTGCGGCGGCTCCGATGCAACACCCAATGAGTACCCTCCATATTTTTTCTTGCCATAGGAGGCAAACATGTCGGAACGTATCAACGGTACAGTCAAGTGGTTCAATGGAACGAAGGGCTACGGCTTTCTCGCTCGCGAAGGCGGCGATGATGTCTTCGTCCACTTCTCGGCCATTCAGGGCGAGGGGTTCAAGAACCTGCAAGAGGGCCAGAAGGTCGAGTTCACTGTCGAACAGGGACCCAAAGGTCTTCAAGCCAGCAACGTCATCGTCCTCAACTAATTGACCGACCCCTGACAAAAAATCCCTGGGATGAAAATCTCAGGGATTTTTGATTCTTGGAAGTATTCTTCGCGGGAGACTTTTGCCGTTGCTTGTGACGCGCGAAGCAAAGGCGTATAATTCCGTAGCAAGTTTAATTACAGGAGATTTCCATATGACTCTTGATCCATCTTATATCGAGCAGAACCGCGCCTCCACGGAGCGCATTCGTGCACTGGTGGCGCGCTTGACCGATGAGGAGATGCAGCATCCCGTCGGCGAACATTGGACTGTGGCAATTGCGCTGGCTCACCTCGCCTGGTGGGATCGGCGCGTGATGTATATGCTGGATATGACCGAACGCGATGGAAAACTATTCATCCCAGAGATTGATATTTTTGTGAATGATCTGTCTCTGCCATTGTGGGCGGCTGTCCCGCCGCGCGCAGCCGCACGGATTGCCATCGAAACCTCAGAGACTCTGGATAAACGCTTGGAAGAATATTCGCCAGCATTGCTTGAGGAAATCTACAACTACAACAAACGCTGGGTCATTCGCGCTTTGCATCGTGGCGAACATCTGGATGATGTGGACGCGGCGCTGAAAAGTTGAAATCTAATCCGCGATTTGAGCGTAGTGCATCGCAAGTCGTATCGGGAGCAGTTGTCGGTGTGGAGTGATTAGTTGCTGGGGCGATGTAGAAGAATTGGATTGGCTCACTTCGTTGCCTTTTTGAAAGCTGTGGGCGTATAATTCTGCCTATAAGCAATTATACGGAATTAATTCTGTATAACCACCCAATTTGGGGGTCTTAAGCAGAATGGTTCTGCTTAAGACGTATTGGGCGCTTAGCTCTTTACTTACTCGCAGTTTCAATAGGCGCTGACTAATGGACTGGTTGTCGAATGTTTTAGGTGCAGAGTGGGTCGCGGGATTTGTAAGCGGAGTCGCCGCCACAGTTCTCGGTTTCCTAATGACAATTCTATGGGACATCAATAAGGCACAACGCGAGTCGGTGGAGCGAGACAACGCCGTAATAAAGGCAATTGACGAAAGCTGCTATCGAACAAGAAAAGTCTTGAACAGAATTTGGCACGACTTCAACACGAACTTTCGGTCCTCGGCGAGAGCAAAAGCATTGTTCAGCCGCTGTTCGTCCTGAAAACAGGTTTTTGGGATTTGGCGAAAGTGAACTTTCCAAAGAAATTGCTTCGCGGCAACAGGCTGACACACCTGCGGAATCTTGTTTTTCTTGCGGAACAGGCAAACGAAGAAATAAGAAGTAGGGAGAATTACCGGATACACAACGGGGCGATGAGCAACTTCAATGACCGAATGCGCCTTTACGACGAGTCTATCATTAGAGTTTTACAGGCTTTGGCAGAAGAGATGACTGTATTTGAAGGCGAAATGAATAACAAATCACGTATCGGCTTTCTATCTCGTCTTTTCCAACGACGAGAGTCAAAGACTGGCAAGAGTACCTGACGGGTATTGAAAGATGAGCGCACAGCCCACAGGCAGGGCCGTCCCCAACCCCGCGTGCAGCCGACGCGCTCCGCTTCACTCCGCGCCCGGCTGACGCACCCGTTGGGCCGCCCTCGCTATCGTACCAATCACGTAGTTTGTATCCTACCATCTGGCGAAAGGAGAGATTGAGATGATAAACGTAGAAGTCAGCATGGTCATAAACCGCCCTGTCGCGGACGTCTTCGCGTTCGTAGCTAACTTTGAGAATCATCCGAAATGGGAAACAGATTTTCAGGAGGTGAAGCAGTTAACTTCCACACCGGGCGGCGTCGGCACGACGTACCAATGTTTGCTCAAATTCCCCGGTCAGACCGCCACGTCCAAGTTTGAAGTCACTGAATACGCGGTGAACCAGAAAATCGCCTATACGGGCGAAGCAGCCGGGCCTGCCAAGCCCAAGGGAAGTTTCCTGTTTGAGTCCGTCGCGGGCGGCACGAAGATCACTTCGCTCCCACAGCCGGAATTTCGCGGCCTATTCAGGTTACTCGAACCGATGATGGCTGGCTACATCCGCAAGAATAACGTAGCCCATTTGGGCAACTTGAAGCGACGACTCGAAGCCTAGCGTTAGGATGGATTCGATCAGCCATCGCGCAACAACTAATCGGCAATACACATAGGCGCTCGGCGTTCATATCCGGGAGGCATTCTAAGTACCGGGCGGCCCCAGCGAAGATGTCGTTAGTTCCGCCGTGACTTGCCCGCGAAGGACGGCGCGGCGGCTGAAACTTGCCGTTAGGCCGCTCGTTAGATCCCCATATGGAGACCTAAGATGAGCAGCATACTGAGAATGCTCAAGCGCATCTATCGTGTCGTTGTTCCTTTATCAATATGGACATCTAGGTTAGTCTCAAGGCTCAAGGGGTTCATTTACGAACACCCTTTTGCCCATGATGCAATCTACGACTCTGATTACTACGCAAGTACTGTAGAAGGGCCAGCAGTAAGCAGCGCCGAAGCCATTTCGCAGTCAATTCTACTCGACCTCCGGCCTAACAC
>CAZIYY010000183.1:0-9060 GCA_964543585.1 uncultured Anaerolinea sp.
AACCAAATTCTAATCTCTGCATCAGAGTTTTTTCAATATACCTACCCCTGTGAGGGAGGGTAGAGGCGGGCGCGACTTTTCGTCCCGTCCAGCGTATAGAGAGTACAAGGAGCGCGAGTGAATGATGAACTTGCCTGGGTCATCCAGGCTCAGCAAGGTAGTGACGAAGCGTTTACCAGGCTCGTCGAGGAACATCAAACGCACGTCTACAATTTGTGTTATCGAATGTTAGGCGAAGCGGAAGCCGCCGAAGATGCCGCGCAGGAGACTTTCCTGCGTGCCTACCAGAATCTGCATCGGTATGATCAGAGCCGTCCATTTCCCACGTGGCTGCTCTCGATTGCCGCCCATTACTGCATAGACCGTTTGCGACGACGCAAGCTTTCGATGTTTTCTTTGGATGAAGAAAACGATGACGGCGTGACCTTCGAGATTGCGGATCCTGCTTCGCCCAACCCCGAGGCTGAATCCGTTAAACGCGAGGAGCGCGACCGCCTGCACATTTTGCTCAAAGATCTCGACGAGACCGACCGCGCCGCGATCATCATGCGTTACTGGCACGACTTTTCAGAAGTTGAAATCGCGGAGTCGCTGAAATTGACCGTGAGCGCGGTCAAGAGCAGAATGCACCGCGCGCGCCGCGCGCTGGCAGGCATGTGGCAGGAAGACGAGCATGGCAAGCGTCGCGCCCGCCCCGAAAGGAGACCCTATGAAACACCAGCCTTTTGAAGATTGGCTTTTGAATGACAAACTTATCAGTCCCGAACAGAAGCGCGAACTTGATTCGCACCTGCGAACTTGCGCGTATTGCTCTGCGCTTGCTGAGACCGGCATCGCTTTGAAATCAGTGAGAATGGTTTCACCTGCGGCAGGATTCACTGCTCGCTTCCAGGTCCATTTGGCTGAACGCAAACTGGCTGATCGCAGGCGGAGATTTTGGGGCGCGATCCTGTTCACGTTGGGCGGACTGGTGTTACTGTTGTGGCTGGCGTCACCGTATCTTCTAACTTTCTTTGCATCGCCAGCCACATGGATTTCCACGATTGTTGAGTGGGGGGTATTTCTTGTGACCACCTTTCAGGCAGTGGCTCAGGCTGGCTCGGTGATATTGGATATGATTCCGAGTTTCCTCTCCCCCTTTATGTGGATGGTGCTGCTCTCAGCAATTGCAGGCATCAGCCTTTTGTGGTCTGTATCAATTTGGCGGTTCGTTCGTGTGCCGCAAGGACGCTAGGAGCGTGAGATATGAAAATAACGATTAGAGTCTTAACACTGTTTGTTTTTTTTGCGCTGTTGCTGTTGCCAACTGGTTCCGCGCACGCGCAGGGACCCAACCCTGGCGGCGGACGCGTCATCTTCGGCAGTAATTTTACAGTCGAAAGCGGTGAAACATACACGGGTGACGTGGTGGTCTTTGGCGGCAATGTAACCGTTGAAGAAAAAGCGGAATTGCAGGGCAATCTTGTCGTCTTTGGCGGGACCGCCACGAGCAATGGAAAGATCAAAGGCGATGTCGTAATTATAGGCGGGCAGGTGAATCTCGACGAAAAAGCCGTTGTCTCTGGCGATGTCGTTACGATCGGCGGCCAGTTGCAGCGCGCGGAAGGCGCTGAGGTTGGAGGCGACGTGCTAAATAACCTCCCGCCAAATATCGAGATCCCGAATGGGCAGGTCCCGTCCGTGCCTGACCTGCCAGGCCTTCCAAACGTGGTGAACGTGAGGTTCAATCCGTTTTTGGAGTTTGGAAGGGTGATGGGATCTTCCCTCCTGATGGCTTTCCTTGGAATACTGGCAACTTTGTTCCTTCAACAACGATTGGATCGTGTTTCGCAGGCGGTCGTTGCTCAACCGCTGATGACCAGCAGTATAGGATTGTTGACGATCGTTGCGTTGCTGCTCGTGGCGCTCACGATCATCCTTTTGCCTTTTGCTGTGCTAGGATTATTCCCGCTGGCTCTCGCATGGTTTTTCGGAGTCATCGCAATTGGGCAGGAGATTGGCGTCCGCTTTGCAAAGGCAATTCGGCAGGATTGGGCTCCCGTAATCACTACAGGCTTGGGCACGTTCATATTGGTCTTCCTGGTTTCCTCCATCCAGTCCATAAATGATCTCCTGCCGTTGATGGGCTGCGTAACATGGATCATCCCTGCTCTCGTCGGTTTGCTGGCAATCGGCGCGGTGGTGGTCACGCGTTTCGGAGCAAGACCAGTTCAAAGTCCCGCGCTGAGCGTTTATACTCCGCCGACAGACTCAAGCCAAACACCGCCCGCGTCCTAGTCGCCAAAATCCCGCATGATATAATCAATCCGCCCCGAAGCAAGAACGGGGCGGATTGATTTTTATGGAGGACGCATGGCATTAAGAGAAATTCCAATTCCAAACACGATCGTTCACAACGCGCCGCCGCCGCTGGTTGAGGTCTATGGAACGCATCGTGAAATGGGACACCAGATCGGCGAAGCGCGCCGCGAGCAGGTGCAACACAGCATCAAAAATGGGCACGTATTGATCGATCAATCGTATAACACGCTTGAACTTACGTGGGAGGGGGCAAAGATACAGGCGCGAAAATACCTGCCCTTTGTGGAGGAGCATTATCCGCAATATGCGGATGAGATGCGCGGCATATCAGAGGGCGCGAATGTCTTATTTGACGATATTGTGGCGCTGAATGCAATGGAAGCCATGACCACGGACGCGCTTCACCTGACGCGTTGCACGAGTCTGGCTGTCAATGAGGAACGCACGGCGGATGGTCACGTACTTGCCGCGCACAATGAAGACTGGGTCCCCGAAGATGAAAATGATGTGTACGTCGTTTCCGCAAAACCAAATGATGAACCGCCGTATCTTGCCATGACGTATGGCGGGCTCCTGCCTAACGTTGGATTCAACGCGTATGGCATCGCCCAGTTAATTGACTCAGTCTACCCCACCGATCCGCGCATCGGCATCCCGCGCATCGTGGTGGCGCGCGCAGTGCTGGCTTCACGTCGTATCTCGAGCGCCATTGCGCGAACGCTTGTATCTCACCGCGCGGCGGGCTATAACCACCTGCTTGTGCACGAGAGCGGGGAGTCGTATTCAGTGGAGGTGTCGGCGCGCAGGTTCGAGATCTTGCATGGCACGGATGGCTACATGGTGCATACCAATCATTACCTTGCGCCGAATATGAAAGAGATCGAGAATGAGCCTGAGGAGTTGATATCTTCGCGTGTGCGCTACTTCCGCGCCAATCGTTTGTTACGGCAAAATTCCTCGCACACGATCAAAACGCTGCAAGCCATTCAAAAGGACCATGTCAACCTGCCGAACTCAATCTGCAATCACAACATCGAAGGCATCGACCCAATGGATCGCGAGAGCACCATCACCGCCATGGTCATTGACCTGACTTCCCGCGAGATGCACATTGCCTGGGGCAATCCATGTCAGAATTCGTATCATACGTATCATTTGGATGCGTGAGGAAGAAGAGAATTGGAGACTGGAGACTGTTGATAAGGCAGTCTCTTTTTGATTGGATAGGCTTCAAAAATTACCGCGAAGCGCGCAACACTTGCACGTGGCGCAAGTGCAGATGAGATGCCAAGGGAAAATTAATTCTTGGCAACCTTAGCAGGCTTCGCAATTCAAATGTACGGCGACAAAAGTTAAACAAAAAAAGACACTCGTCATCTGAGTATCTTTTACTCTGTGCCCCCACGGGGATTCGAACCCCGGTCGTAGCCTTGAAAGGGCTGCGTCCTAGTCCACTAGACGATGGGGGCATATTTACAAGCGGGCGGATTTTATCATTCCCCTATGCGACGGTCAAGCGATTTGTTATTTTTCCTCTTTTGAGCGTTGATTGAGAAGCGCCAGGATGTCAACTTTTTCGCGATTAAAGAGAACGCCCGGGCTTTCCACCCTGAGGTTGGGCATCAGGATTGCAGTTAGAGTCACTTCATAAATTGGAATAAAGTTTCGGGTCTTGTCGGCGATCATCACAGCAAAATCAAAGCGACCCGCTACTTCGAGTTTGCCCTCGATTTCATAGACGTGTGTGGTCAGGCGCGCCGGTAATTCAGCGATCTGGCTATATCCGCCGCGCACAATGGTTGCGGGACCGAGGTCTTCACGCCGCGCCGCGCAGATTGCGAAGACCTGCGATTTTACCAAACGCACAACTTCAAAGTGGTCCACCAATTTTGTGGGCATGTGAATGCGCGCGAGACGCGCATCATGGATTTCCAGGTATGATTTGTTAATATCATTCAAGATGCCCATGATGCCATTGGTGGAAACCATTAATTTTCCCACGACGCGATAACCGGAGGTGTATACGTCTGCAGGGAGAAATCGGTATGTTCGCGCGGAGGAGTCCATGATCGGTGTCTTGAATTATGTGGGGATCAATCGAGCGGGGGAGGAGAAATGTTCCGTTTCGGAGGAGCAGGCCTGGGAGCGCGTTTAATGCGGCGAGTCGGTTTTCCCGCATTGGGATTGAGGAGCATGGTCAACCAGGCAATTGAACGTCCATCGTATTCGCGTTTACCGCACATGTCGCAAATCCAGGCAGGGAAATTCGGCACGGTGATCAATTCCTCTCCCAGCCAGGTGAAGTAGGTGATGTGCCGCAGATGCATCACACCCGCTGCGCATTCGTTACATGGAGAGGTGGTCGGAGAGGGGACTGTTTGTTGACTGTTCATCTTGCACTCCACGATAGCTGTATGCCTGAGGATTGTTCAGCGTGATTGATTACTTGCCATAAGGCCGGGGGCCAGTATATGAGTACTGCCTTGCCAATTACATTCTCCAGCGGCAGTAAGCCCCATTGATGCGAATCCCTTGAATCGTTGCGGTTGTCGCCGAGGACAAATAGTTGACCTTCGGGGACGGTCCATTCGCCGTCATAACTTGGCGCGGCGGCGATATACGGCTCATCCAGTATAGCGCCGTTGACTGTTACGACGCCGTTGTGCACAGAGACGGATTCGCCGGGCAAGCCAATCACCCTTTTGATCAAATCCTCCTGCAGATTCATCGGGAACTTGAAAACGACAATGTCGCCGCGCGCCGGTTCGCCTGTTTTATAGGCAAGTTTGTTTACAAGGATATATTCCTTGTCCTGTAATGTTGGATTCATACTGAAGCCGTCCACGCGGACGCGGGCTGAAACGGCGTTAATTCCAAAATATAAGGCGACAGCCAGGACGATTGTTTCCAGAATATCCAGCACGATGCGTTTCCAATTTGCCGGTTTCTCTGTTACGGGTTCGGTCTGAACCTGGGTTTCGGGTTGAGTGGTTTCCAATCTGTTTTGTCTCCAAAAAAGATTATACTGCTTTTTGGATGGGACGAGTTCGGACTTAAGGGTGATTTAACGTTATTGTACGGTTGGGTAGGATGCAACCCGCAAGCGCTTTTTCATTCAAGAGTGTTTGATGATTTGTAATCACACTCTGCCCAATTGCAGACGAAATCCATTTGCTCATCTGTCTCAGGTGAATGTCGATGATAATGGCTTTTAGGCACTTCCTTCCACCATTCCGCCAGTTGACGCAACGCTTGATCACCGGTTTTTCCTCGCCTCACAAGATAACAGCCGACGGTTGTGCCTGTGCGCCCAATGCCGCCCCAACAATGCAGGTATATTTTTCGCCCCGCGTTTAATTCGTTATCCAGTGTATTCAGAATGGATGTCATCAGTTCGGGGGTGGGCAAGCCATGGTCCTCGATTGGGAAGCGGTGATGCTTCACTTTCACGTCATAGGCGTGTGACTGTTCGAGAAGGATGTCGAAATATGGCGAGGTTTCATTTGGCTCGGTCAGGTCAATAAACGTATCGAAGCCGGCTCCGATCAACGCGTCAATGCGCTTGCGAGTCAGTTCTTCGTCGTAGCAGCCCGGATATTCCCCCGCAAGCAGGCGACCTGGCTCGACCCAATAAGATTCAGGAATGGGACGTTTTATCCGATCTTCCATTGCATATCAATCTTACATTTGACCTCTTGCATAAGTGACCCGTTGCTTAGCCACAGAGTTCACAAAGACCTTTGAGAAAAACCTATTTTCTCGGTGATCTCTGTGGCGAAAATGACTTTCGCAAGAGGTCTATTAAGGAAGTTTGATCCAGCCTGCATCGAGCAGATAAAGATAGATATATCCAATAAGCAGGATGACCCAGCCAAGCATTTGAAGACGATCCATCAGGCTTTCCCAGGAGAGCGAGAAATTATCCTTGATGGTTTGGACGATGTTCTCAAGATTATCGAGTTTGCTTCGTACGTTCTCTTTCCAGTCCTTCAGGTAGAACTCGTTTTGAATTGCTTCATAGAGTTTTGCCGTATACCAATCGCCGATAAGCAGCATATTTTGTTCAGCGCGTTCGAATCCCAACATGACTTCGAGCCTGTGTTCCGCGATCTGGCGGATCATACCCCTGGTGGCGCGCGGGCGGCGTTTGTTTTGGAAAAATTTTTCATTGATCTTATCCAGCATCTCTTCGATGGTTTGGTCCAACATTCGATAGCGCAATAGCTGATAGTTGCCAATCTTGAGCAATGCAATATCGGAGCGATAATCCGCTTTGGGCGCGATGATGACCGCGCCCTCCCAGTCAATGAGGGTGAGTTCCTCGGCAGAGTAGCGCGTGCGCGAGCCAAGGATCTCGTTCATCTCCTCCTTGTCAAAGATATCGCGTTGTGAGCGGATGAAGTTGGCGAGCTTGAGGTTGTTCTTCTCGATCCATTTATCGGGTGTGGGCTTTGCATCCTTTACGAGCAGGATGGAGTATTCCTCGAATAAACCGTTCCTGCGATAAGATTCGGGAATGTAGCGGGATTGCAACGCGCTCTGAATTTTTGTTCGCACCGGCAACACAGAAGCCGCGAAGGGATCGGGCAGGTCGAAGCGACATTCCACCATTTGGACGCGGTCATCATAGCGATGGCGCATCACTTCGACGGCATAGCCTTCGATCAGTATGGTCTCGTCGCCGAGAGTAACAAGGTCAATATCAACAGGTTGAAAATAGGGCGCGTCTTTTATCAACCCCTTGAATTGTTCCGAGGGAGGCGCTTCACCGTCATCTGAATCGGGGAAGGCGATAAGGTAACAGATTTCCATGTTCGAGTAATCAGTTTTCAGTAATCAGTTTGGTGAGCCAGTGGTCAATTTTTTGGGCGGTTTCCTTGTAGGATTTTTCCATCATCAGATTGTGGCCCGCATTAGGGATTTCGATCAAATCCGCTTTGTAGTATTTGGCAGTGCGCTGTAATGATTGGACTGCTAAAACGGCGTCTTTTTCTGCGGCGAGAAGCAGGATTGGTGTATTTACATTTTCAGCAGGATGCCAGAACGGAGGGTTATGTTGCATCATTACCAGCGCAGATTCTGTTCCGAGTTTTGAGAATAATTCTTCAGGCGAAAGAATCGCATCTTGAGTAATCAAGGCGCGCGCGGCTGCTTTAGGTGACCGCACAAACGGACGTGCATTCCATGCTAATGAGACGAGGAAACAACCCAGCGGATCCATTTTTAGAAAGAGGAGTCCGCTCTCTTTCATTGCGTTGTGCGACACCCAGGGCGCGACAAGCACAATGGCGGGAAGATCATCCGCAATGTGACGTAAATACCACTGACACAAACCGCCGCCCATGCTGTGACCCATCAGGATCGGTTTGCGCGGCAGGCGGTTGACCTCATCGCGGACGAAGGCAAGATAATAGTCATACGTGCATAACCACACGGGGCGTTGAACGGGCGATTTGGCGTGACCAGGCAAACTGTACGCGACACTTTCCCAGCCCCACTCGGCGAAAAGTTTTTGCAATGCCTCCCAACACCATGCGCCGTGCCACATGCCATGCGCCATGAGGATGGGTGTTTCATGCACGCGTTTTTTAGGTGTGTAAACGATGCGCTCGATCCCATCCGTTACTGTATGCGAGACGGTATAAGATTCGGTCGCGTGATTTTCTTTAAAGGTCCTACCTGTGCCTGCCAGTTTATTCTGCGGTGTTTTCAATCTGCTCATATCGCTGGCGGCAATCAATTGCCATAAGATAAAACTAATTTGAATGAGCAGGTAGACGATGACGAATCCGATAACATTGTAGAGCCACATGGTTTGCCTCCTGTCAGGATAAAGTTACCCAAGTTTAGCATTTTTGATTTCCATGGCTAAGTGTAGCACAGGCATGTTTGGCTGTATACTTGAGAAAATTTACCGCGAAGGGCGCTAAGAACACAAAGAAAACCTTATAAAATCTTCGCGCTCTTTGCGTGCTTCGCGGTTCAAAAAGGTTTTTCACCATGACCCTCAACGAGCAATACGACAAATGGAAAGAATCCACGCTCAAGAAGTCTTTGGATAAATTCAAAGAGAGGAAAGAGCGCTTCGAGACCTCGGCAGGTATTGAGGTCCCGCGGGTGGCGTTGCCTGAGGGTGGTGGTCTCGATACGCCCCGCGAAGAGCATGCGGGGCTACTCGACCAGCGATATCTTGATAAGTTAGGCTTCCCTGGTGAGTATCCGTATACGCGCGGAGTCCAGCCGACGATGTATCGTTCGCGTTTATGGACGATGCGTCAGTACGCGGGATTCGGCACCGCTGAAGAAACCAACAAGCGTTATCGTTATTTGTTGGGGCACGGACAAACCGGCTTATCGGTCGCGTTCGATCTGCCGACTCAGATCGGATACGACGCGGATGACCCGATCGCGCAAGGCGAAGTGGGGAAGGTGGGTGTTTCGATCTCATCCATTCACGATATGGAGCAGTTGTTCGACCAGATCCCGCTTGAGAAGGTTTCGACTTCGATGACTATGAATGCGCCTGCGGGGATTTTGCTGGCAATGTATATCGCTGTGGCAAAGAAGCAGGGAGCGGACATCCGCAAACTGCGCGGCACCATCCAAAATGACATCTTGAAGGAATACATTGCGCGTGGCACATATATTTTCCCGCCTGCGCCTTCGATGCGATTGATCACCGATATATTTTCGTTTTGCGCGAAAGAAGTTCCGTATTGGAATACGATCTCGGTTTCGGGGTATCACATCCGTGAAGCA
>CAZIYY010000184.1:0-8975 GCA_964543585.1 uncultured Anaerolinea sp.
TGACTGCGAAGCGTGTCTATTTATCATTGGTATATAAAATGGGTACTTGACATGTACTGTTACCTAGCTCTACCCATTCCCATAATATTTTTAACCCTGCCTCGCTATGTTTAATTATATTTTCGCCTTGATTCTCTATATTGAAAATTTCAAGCCATATTTCTTTTTGCTCACTGACAGACAATTTAGCGACATGCCTTAATATTTGCCCCCATAAATCTAATAGGATACTGCCAGAGTGACTAACTGGCATAAGAATTTTGACAATAGGAATTAATACTTTTCCATTTCCTGATAGATTATCTTTTTCACAATAGTCTTTCCACAGTTGCGATGCTTTCAACCCGACTCCCCATTTGGGATTTGGCGGTTTGGCATTTAGTGCCATCCATTGAAAGTAATCACAATAATCTTGGGGTGTTTCAGGAGGGAATGTCATGATTTAGGTTTTCAATATTTTGCACGTGCCGCCGAACTAGGGGTTATGCGGCGGCGGTACAACGGCTTTTGGACGGCCGCCGTATAATATCCATATTGGCGGGTTAGGCGGCGATAGGTTAAAAACAGTATACCAAATTGCCTGTCCGCCTGCGAAGCTGTGTCGATTCTGGCGTCTCTTGTTCGACGTATTAACAGAGCGATGAATTTCAGCCATTGAAAATCCGCTCCCGATCTCAAATTCGAAGGAGAAAAACCATGTCATTTCAAGCTTATTTGGACAATATTGAAGAAAAAACCGGCAAGACGCCAAATGAGTTTATTGCCGAGGCGAAAAAGAAAAATCTCACCGAATTCAAAGACATCATCGCCTGGCTGAAGAAAGATTACGGTTTAGGCTTGGGGCACGCCAGAGCATTAGCCTATGTCATCCGTAACGGCGCGGAATTTGAGGTGCGACAAACGACCGGAACTCACCGCGATGCTTCTGGGACATTGAAGCTCGACGGTAAGAAGCCGAGAAGCAGGAAAGCCAAAAAGAAATAGCATCCCGATGCCTGGCCTTGGGAGCAGATTCTGGTCGGACGTGGAAAATTCCTGAAAGTGCAGCAGGATTCCTATCGTCCACTGCACGTGGTGTTGGATTGCGGCTTAAGGACAGCTACAATTTTACTCATTGGTGCTTGGTGCCGTCGTGTGTGATATTGATTGATCATGAACTGGACTTGAGTGCGCGACAACCTGTCAGAGGTTGAAATTGATAACTCCCTGCACTTGCAGGTATGACAGCGGTCTGAAATTTATCAAGTTCCAGGTTTTCATCCCCCGCCCGTAAAACTGCCTTTCCTTCGATCAGAGTGATCGCATGGAAAGATTCGCGTTTTGTGTCCAGATGGATAATTTTGGTGGAGGCGCATAGAGTTTCCAGGGAGAAATATTTACACTGAACCAAGGTGTGCTGTGTACCATCTTCACAGTCCGGCATGGATATGATGGGTGCAGTGAAGTCCGCCCGCGTCACTTGAATGGATTTCTCAATATGCAGGGGACGTTTCTCGGTCTGTGGGCGGCCCCAGTCATAAACCCGATAGGTCCAATCGGATGTTTGCTGAACCTCATAAACGAGCAAGCCGGGTCCCAGTGCGTGCAAAGTGCCCGCGGGCATGAAGATCGTATCTCCTGCGGAAACTGCCGCATATTGCGCATGCTCAATGATAGTCCCATCACGAATCGACGCGGCAAGCGTCTCAGCGGAAGTGTTTGGCTTAAGCCCCGCGATCAGGGTCGAGTTCGGCTGAGAATCGAGAATGTGCCACGCTTCAGTTTTTCCAAATTGACCAGGTCCTTCCAGTTCAACTGCCTGCACGTCATTTGGGTGTACCTGCAGGGACAACCATTGTGCGCAATCGAGTAATTTTATGAGTAGAGGAAAACGCGTTCCCGTACGAGTCATGGCTTTGGCCCCCAATAGTTCAGCACCAAATTGAATTGCGGCCTCGCCAAGTGTCTTACCGGCAAGTAGACCAGATTCAATTTGGTCCTCCTCCCAGACGACCCAGGCTTCCGCCGTTGGACTATGCCCGGGGCGCAAGCGATCGCCGCCCCAAACATAACCGCGATAGGAAGGAACTAATTTTAGAAATGAGTTTAGCTTCATGGTCTGTGCTGCATACGGGGATTTTAGCACTTTTATTGGAAGCATACGCATGATGTATTTTAATTTCTCCAGGCGCATCCCGTCGGGCTTATAATACATTTGGTTCGAATCGGCCCTGATTGTGTATGTAATTTGTTGTCAACCACAGCCTTCACAGTGAAATAAATACGGTAAAGTTTTTGATGTCAGTACCCATTCAGTTTATGGAGATATCAAAATGCCAACCATAAGAAATGATTTTTTTAAACTCGGCGATAAATTAGTCACCGTGATCGGAGACGATGTAAAAGTGGGGCAACAGGCTCCCGAATTCACATCCGCCGCGCTGAACTGGGCACCTGTGAATCCCATTGCCGATTCAAAAGGCAAGGTCGCGATTCTGAGCGCGGTGCCATCGCTGGATACTGAAGTCTGTGACCGCGAGACTCGCCGCTTCAACGAAGAAGCTGCAAAACTCGGCGACGACATTATTATTTGGACCATCAGCACAGATTTTCCCTTCGCACAAAAACGCTGGTGCGGCGCGGCTGGCGTGGACAAAGTGCAGGTGGTTTCCGATGTGCTTGAGGCAGAGATGGGCGTCAAGTATGGCTTGCTGGTTAAAGAGCGACGGTATTTACGCCGCGCGGTCTTTGTCGTGGATCGCGAAGGCAGGTTGACATATGTCGCGTATATGCAGCACAACGGTCTCGAACCGAATTACGATGAGGTCATCGATGCGGCGAAAGAGGCATTGAGGTAAAGAAATGAAGAGCGCTCGAAAGGGCGCGCTTCGTTATTTTATGCGACTCCACGCCGCCTCCATTGGTTCAGCAGTTCCTCGAGACAACTTCAACGCGGTGATTCAAAGCGTCTTTGATTCTTCCCTGAACCTGCGCCTTGAGCATGAAGACAGATTGATAACGATTCTCATATCAGATCATTACAATCTGCCACAGGGGATTCGCTTGGATGAAAAGATTCTGCTTCAATCCCTGACCGTGAACCTGCGCGCCGCTTGCCGAGGCGGGATTCTGCGCTTCGACTCTTCCCCGCTAACCCTTGACCTGCGCGGCGCACCCATCTGGGAAGGAAAAATATCCTTACTCACTCTACCCATCGAACGAGCATGGTCACTCGTATGGCAGGCTCTCAACAGACAACAAAGGCTCAAGCAAACTGATCTTATTGCAAATAATTTATTTCAATCCCGCTCTCTTCATTCCCCCTTTGGGCAGAGAGCGGGACAATCGGATCAGGGCACATTGCTCACCCGAAAATTATCCCAACCTGTCATTCAATTAATTGCTGCCACTGAAAGCCTCGATGCTCACGCTTCTGCAAACGCGGCGCAAAAAATGATCGGGCTCGGTCCTGGCGTAACTCCCTCTGGCGACGATATTTTGATCGGCTATCTCGCGGGTCTCCACAGCACGGCAGGCAATGAACATGAAAGACAGGCCTTTATACAATCATTTGGAGCGGCATTATCAAAACTCTCAAAGGAAACCAACGAGATCAGCCGCACCTATCTTTATCATGCAATTCATGGACAATTCTCCAGCAGTATTGTCTCACTAATTAATACAATCCGTGACGGCGAAGAAGCTCAACTCTTATCCGCGGCAATGGGCGCCATGCGCGTCGGTCATTCATCGGGCATGGATTCAGTGACTGGTCTTTTGATTGGGTTGCGTATTTGGCATACGGAAAATTTACAACAAACCTTCCTGCACCAGTAACTCGGCATTATAGATCGAACCGCCGGCCGCGCCGCGAATCGTGTTATGCGATAACACAACAAACTTAAGATCAAGGATTGGATCACGCCTCACGCGGCCGACGACTGTCGTCATGCCTTTTCCGGTTAATCGGTCGAGTCTTGGCTGGGGACGATCCGCTTCATTTCGGACCTCGATCACTGGTCGCGGACTCGATGGCAATTCCCTCGCTGACGCAGGCGCGGCGTACGCGCGTAGAATTGCCTCAGCAGTTTCAGGGTCGACGGGATGCGCTAACTCCACGCTGACGCATACAGTATGTCCATCGATCACCGCGACGCGGTTTGTGTGCGCGCTGAATTTGATATCCGCCAAATCAATTTTGTTGTCATTCAATTTGCCAAGCATCTTGCGCGGTTCCCATTCGACTTTTTCCTCTTCGCCGCCATTACCGACATTGGGAATGACATTATCCATGATATCGAGCGACGAGACGCCAGGATAGCCCGCCCCTGAAAGCGCCTGAAGCGACACCGCGAAAACTTTCTTCACGCCGAACGCGTCATCAAGCGCCTTGAGCGCAACCGTTAGACCTGTGCTTGTGCAATTCGGATTCGTGATGATACATCCGCTCCAACCGTGATTGACCCGCTGCTGCTTTATGAGTTGAATATGATCTGCGTTTACTTCGGGGAGCAGAAGCGGCATATCTTCGCCGCGTCGATAGGATGAGGCGTTGGAGCAAACCGCCGAGCCCGCCTGCGCGAATTGCGGCTCAAGGTCTTTTGCGATTTCATTGTGCAATGCAGAGAAAACGATTTTTGCTTGAACCGATTCAGGCGTGGTTGGGACAACCATCATCGCGCGCGCGTAGTCTGGCATTGGATCATTCAATACCCAGCGACATGCATCTGAATATTTTTGTCCAACAGAACGATCTGAAGCTGCCAGCGCGACAACCTTGAACCAAGGATGATTATCCAACAAAGAAACAAATCGCTGACCGACAGAACCTGTCGCGCCGAGAACTGCTACGGGGATTTGGGACATGGGAACTCTCCTTATCATTTTTATAAATTGGTGGTTGAGTAGCCCCGAATGCTCTTTGAGAGGCGTACACTTGCATGATTTGCCAAGCAAATCACACGCAAGCGCAGGTGTCGAAACCACCAATTACATATTTATTTTAGACTCAATGTTTACTATTTATTGCTGGTTTCGATACGGGCGAGAAAGACGCTCGCCCTACTCAACCTGCGATAGTATTATTTCACTATCAACTCATGCAACGCCTTCACCGCGTTCTCCGTATCTGCCGCGTCCACGACGAGACTGATGGACACTTCCGATGAGCCCTGCGCGATGGCGAGAACGTTCAGGTCGTTGTTTCCGAGTTGACTAAAAACCCTGCCAGCCACGCCAGGCGTATGGCGCATGCCTGCTCCAACAACTGTAATGATCGAAACATCCTCCGTTGCCCACACGCGGTCAATATCGTCTTCCTCGATTTCGTGAGCAAATGTTTTTTCGAGCGCAGATGTAACAGATAATGCGACTTCAGACGGGACAGCAAAACAAATGGACTGTTCCGATGAAGCCTGAGTGATGAGCGGGACACTCGTGCCGGTGGATGCCACCGCGCCGAACGCGCGCGCTGCCACACCAGGGACACCGAGCATACCGCGCCCTTCAATGGTCACCAACCTTTGTTTGCGAATGGCGGTTACTGCTTTGACAACCTGTCCGTTCACAGGCTTGCCGTTACTTTTTGTATTTGCCGTGAGACGTGTACCTGGGTGGGATGGATTGAACGTGTTGCAGATTCTTAATCCAATCCCCGCGTCCACAACAGGGCGGATCGTTTTGGGATGTAGGACTCTTGCTCCATAATAGGCGAGTTCAGCAATTTCGCTGTACGTGATTTCAGATAATGTTTTTGCATCATTCACAATGCGCGGATCGGTGGTCATCACACCGTCCACATCCGTCCAGATCCAGACGTCATCGGCAGGTAATACTGAGCCAATGATCGCGGCGGAATAATCACTGCCACCGCGTCCCAGTGTAGTGATAATGCCATCGGGCGTTGCGCCGATGAATCCCGTTGTGATGGGAACAATACCTTGATCCAAAAGTGGATTCAAGCAGCGTCGAGTCTTTTCAGTTGTTGCTGGAAAATCAGGATGCGCATTCTGAAAATGGGCGTTGGTGACGATAAATTCCCCCGACTCGATTGCTTTCACTGGGACGCCTGCGCTCTCAACTATGGCTCCCAACAAGCGCAAGCTCATCCGTTCGCCAAGTGAAGCCACCGCATCCATTGCGCGTGGACTGGCTTCACCAAGCACCGCAATTGCATTGCACAGATTCACAAGCAAGAGAATGTGCGCGTCGATCCCTACTTTTGTTGCTTCACGAAGTTTCTCGCCATTAATGAGCGCGTCCGCGGCGGAGAAGTGTTTCTCTCTCAGCATGGATTCGGTATCTGAAAGTGAGTCAGTTTTCCCCTGCGCGGCGAGCGAAGCGCATCCCAACAATAAATCTGTCACTCCAAACATTGCGGAGGTGATGACCACCAGGCGCGGATATTCGTCGCGTGCGCTTTTTATGATCTGAGTCGCCTGGGTCAGCGCATCCACCGAACCAACAGATGTGCCTCCGAACTTCATCACGAGCGTTTGTTTTTGCATAATGTTCTCCTTCAAGATAACAAAAACGCCCCACGATTCCGTGAGGCGTTGTGTGTTTTGAGATAACCTTCGATTCGGTTACTTCTATCCAGGCACAAATTCCTCACGGGGAGTCCGGGAGGTAGTTGTGGTCATGGTCATGTAGAAGTGAGCCGAATTCATATTGGGCGGTATTCTATGCGAGAGAGTGGGATTGGTCAAGAGGGAATCTGATTCACATCATACGGCGTGACCTGATATACGTAGTAATTCAACCAGTTTGAGTACAACAGATTTGCATGCCCGCGCCAGCGGACATTGGGCGTTTGGGTCGGGTCATTATCGGGATAATAATTCTTTGGGACATGGATCGGTAATCCCTTGTGGATATCGCGGTCATATTCTGCTTTGAGTGTGAGCGGATCATATTCAGAGTGACCCGTGATAAAGAGATGGCGTCCGTCTTTTGTGCCAAGAATATAAATGCCAGCCTCGTCTGATTCGGCAAGGATTTGTAAATCAGCAACCTTCTCAATATCTTTGCGGCGGATCTCAGTATGACGGGAGTGTGGGGCAAAGAAAATGTCGTCGAAGCCGCGTAACAGGCTTTCGGTCGGAGAAAGGACGCGATGCTCGTAGACGCCTAACATCTTGTAAGGGAGGTCATACTTTGGGATCCCATAACGGTGATACAGTCCAGCCTGCGCTCCCCAGCAAATATGAAATGTAGACTCAACGTTCGCTTCAGCCCAATTCAGGATGTGAGTCAATTCATCCCAATATTCGACTTCTTCAAATGGTATTTGCTCCACAGGCGCGCCCGTGATGATGAGACCGTCAAATTTTTCGTTGCGGATATCATCAAAGGTGAGATAGTGATTGAGCAGATGATCCGCATCCGTGTTCTTGGATTCATGCGTGGCGGTATGAAGCAATGTGACCTCCACCTGAAGCGCGGAGTTGGATAACAATCGCAGGAGCTGAGTTTCGGTGGATGCCTTGGTGGGCATGAGGTTGAGGATCGCAACACGCAGCGGACGGATATCCTGGTGAGTCGCGCGTTCTTCATCCATGATGAAAATATTTTCGCGTTCAAGAGTCGCGCGTGCGGGCAGGGTCGTTGGAATTTTTACGGGCATGATAATCTTTCTGTATACGGTGGTCGAGTAGGGCGAAGCCCGTATCGAGACCACCGGTAAGCAAAGCAATTTCTGTTACATAATTGTCTCTGCGACATGCTGGTCTCGATACGACGGGCGAGCACCGCCTTACTCAACCAACGGATTATTTTACGAAAGCGCCTGATCAATATCCCAGAGAATATCTTCGATATCCTCCAGGCCAATGGACAGACGAATGAAATCTGGGCTGACGCCTGCAGCTTTTTGTTCTTCATCAGTAAGTTGTGAATGCGTTGTGCTGGCGGGATGAATAGCAAGCGATTTTGCATCGCCAAGATTGGCAACGTGGCTGAACAGTTTCAAGTTGTCAATAAATTTTGCGCCCGCTTCGCGTCCGCCTTTGGCGCCGAAGCCGAGCACCGCGCTTGCGCCTTTCGGTAAATATTTTTGGGCGCGTTCGTGGTCGGGGTGACTTTCCAAGCCCGGATAAATGACCCAGCCGACTTTTGGGTGATCTTCCAAAAATTCAGCAACGGCTTGCGTGTTTTCGACGTGACGCTCCATACGTAACGACAGCGTCTCAAGTCCTTGAATGAACAGCCATGAATTGAACGGCGACTGGCAGGATCCCAAATCTCGCATAATTCCTGAACGGGCTTTGGAGATAAAAGCCAATTGTCCAAAATCCTCCGAGTAAACGACGTTGTGATAGGAAAGGTCGGGCGTGTTGAAGTTTCTATGTCGTTCGCTTTTTGCCCAATTGAAATTGCCGCCATCCACGACCACGCCGCCCATGGATGTGCCGTGTCCGCCGATGAACTTTGTTGTGGAATGTGTGACAATGTGCGCACCCCATTCAAATGGACGGCAGAGATATGGTGTTGCGAAGGTGTTATCTATCATCAATGGGATATTAAATTCCTGCGCGATCTTCGCCGCTTCCTCCAGCGGAAAGATGTTCACGCGCGGGTTGCTGATAATCTCGCCGTAGATCAGTTTTGTGTTGGGCTGAATCGCGCGCCGAAAATTTTCAGGGTCTGATGGGTCGACAAGCGTCACACTGATTCCCAGACGCGGGAAGGTATATTTGAACTGGCTGATTGTCCCTCCAAATAACGTCGAAGCTGAGACGATATGATCGCCTGCCTCGCAAATGGTGAAGATGGCGGTCATCTGCGCGGCCTGCCCCGAACTCGTTTCCAGCGCGCCGACACCACCCTCAAGGTCCGCGATTCGTTTTTCAAAGACGTTCGAGGTTGGGTTGGAAATGCGCGTGTAAATATGTCCTGTTTCCTGCAAGGCGAACAGGCGCGAGGCGCGGTCCGTGCTTTGCAAGTCATACGCGCTGGTTTGGTAGATTGGCACAGCGCGGCTTCCCGTTGCTGTTTAA
>CAZIYY010000185.1:0-8872 GCA_964543585.1 uncultured Anaerolinea sp.
GCCTTTTGAAGTATTCTTCAATCAGTCGGTTGCACTTCATACTTGAATCCAGGTTTGGAAAACCATCGCCGCGAATTAGCGCAGATAGAGGCAGATTATTTCAAACAATTTGTGTGAATTCGTGATTAAGATTAACGCCGCCGATAAAACACCGATAAAAGCAGCGCGCCCAGCAGACCCCAAAACATATCCATGATCGTATCTTCGAGTCCGCGCGCGATGTGAAAACCAAGGACTAAGACCATGAAGATCTCATAGAATTCCCAAAGGATCGTAGTCGTTGCTGTGCCTGTGAATGCAAGCAGGAGTTGAATCGGGAAGGGAATATCTCCTACAAGGCTTTGCGAATTTCTGACCGCAGAACGGTAGAAATACGTCAGCGCGACGCCGCCCAGTAGATGGCTTGGAATATCCAACGGAGGAAATAAATCATATAGGTGAAGCGCAAGCCCGATCGCATAAAAACCGACGATGCCCAGCGGAGCCCAGGCCGCTTCGCGCAGGGTTACAAAAGCCCAATCGAGCAATGATGGTTTGTTTTTTTGCATGGGTCGTCGCGACGTTGTTTTGATAACTGTCCCGCGATTGTACCAATACATCGCACCACATAGACAAGAGAATCTGTTTAATCGGTAAAACGCTGTCGAGCAGATATCGCCCGTTCGATAAGGCACGACGCGCTCATAGACCGACTTGAAAGACCACAAACCAGCCGTTCAAGGGATGTTTCAAAAAGAAGACATTGAGTTTCTTCATATCCTTCTCACCCATCACTGTTTCCATCCGTTCTTTATCTTCATTGGAAATATTGAATACATATTTCATCCAAAGAGTGATGGTTGTTTTGATCTGGATTTAGCAGGTAATTTGACGGAAGATTTCATACCCCATATCTTTGATAAATTCTCTGTGTAAATATAATCCTCATAATATTTTTCAACTTTATCAGGGTCCCGAATTTCTTCCAAGCGTTCGTGGATCATTTTTGAGTTCTTAGGATCGATCTCAATCCCAACGCTGTTTCTCCCCAACTGATGCGCGGCGACTAGAGTCGTGCCTGTGCCTGCAAATGGATCAAACACTGTATCACTGGGTTGGGACGACGACAAAATAATTCGTAATAACAATGCGATTGGCGATTGCTGTTTGTGAAAACGCTCGCCGTTTTTTGAACGAATAGCTTCGTCCCCAGCAAAATAACCAGAGGTCAGTTCGCGGATGTCGTCCCAAACATCGGTAACATAAACGCCGTTTTCGCGTTCAAGTTTGTAATTTGCAGGTAGCGGCGGTGAAATACGTAAACGATTAAAGACACGCGCTTTATCGCCTTTGGTTGCATAAGCAAGTATTTGATAATGTTTTCCAAATTTACTGGAAACTGGCACAGCAGACGTTTTCTTTTTCCAAATGATAAGGTTTTGCAACGTCCAACCGGATTCTCTCAGACAACGTAAAACATCCTCGGTGTTTTTCTCGCGCTGCATAAAATAAATTGCGCCCCCTCCAGAGGTAATATCAAAGGTTTTCTGGCAGATTTCTTTCATCATTCTCCAATAGCGCTCTAGTGATAAATTATCGTCGTGAAAGCCATAATCTTTGTTTTGATTAAAAGGAGGGTCAAGGAAGGTTAAATTAACAGATGCTGAAAACTTTTTATCGTTCAGAATCTCTAAACAATTTCCTTTACGAATCTCAGATTTTGGCATATTCTCACCTTTCATTCGGAACAATTTACAACGAGATTACATCTTCAAAAAGATAATGCTTGCATATGCAATCAGCTTTCGCCTCTGGAAACAAAATAAAGGCGACTGATTTCTCAGTCGCCATTCAAGTTACGGCGTCGGTGTTGGCGTTCGCGAGGGCGTGGGAGTTCGCGAAGGTGAAGGCGTAGCGGTCGGCGTTTTGGTCACAGTGGCAGTTATCACCTTCGTAGGAGTCGGAGTCCTTGTGGGTGTCACCGGTTTCCGGGTGGGAGTGCTCGAGGGAGTGGAGGTAGATGTGCTGAGGTCAGCCAGATGCTGGCGAGCTTCGGTGAGCATCTCCGGGGTCATTGCGCTGACGGGCAGGTCGAGCAATAACTCCCATGACTGCGCGGCATTATCCGAATCTTTGCGCGCTTCATAGACGGTGGCGCTCCAGTAATAAGCCAGCGCTTTTTGTTCATCCGTTTCAGCCAGCGCTTCGGTCTTATCCAAAAGCAAAAGCGCGCTTCCGTTCCGCTCCTGGAGCAGGTGCAAACGGATCATTGCAATATTCGCCTCGAACAGTTCGGGATAGAACGAAAAAACGCGGTCAATATCCTCATCCGCCTGGTCGGCGTTGCCGAGTTCCACATTCGACAGGAAGCGGTGCAGGTACGCCTCGCGCCGGTTCGGATCCAGCGCGATGACCTTGTTCATGGCATTGATCGCCTCCTGGTAATCGCCGTTGTCATATCGGATAGATCCCAACAGGAGATACGCCGAGGCGTCATTCGGCTCATACCTGAGGTAGATCTCGAAAGCCTTACCCGCCTCTTCATCGTTCCCCGATTTGGCGTAGAGTTGCCCAAGCAATAGATACGTGGGCAGCATCGTGACATCCAGTTCATTGGCGCGTTTGGCGGCGTTGAGCGCAAGGTCAATATCGCCTTCCTTCAAGCGCGCCTGCGCAAGGTTGAAAAAGACCAGCGGTGAACCGGGCAGGAGCCTGTCCGCGTTGGCGAGGTCGCTCAGCGCGCCCTGAATATCGTTCTCACGCAGTTTCACAATGGCGCGCTCGAGATAAGCCTCGCCAAAATTGGGGTCCGCTCGAATGGCTTCATCCAAAAAAGAGAGCACATTGGCATTCGGGTCGGCAAGAAGCCTGGCGCGCGCCATGCCCACGTAGCCGGGACCAAAGTTCGGGTTCACATCGAGAGCCTTTTGATATGCCCCGATCGCGCCGCTGGGGTCTCCCTTGAAACGATAAGCCTCGCCGATATAGTAATATATATCCGCGGCTTGAGGCTCGTAGGCGATGATGTCGGTCATAAGGCGGATGACTTCATCCCAGTCGCCTTTGTCATAGGCGAGTTTCGCGGAGCGATATATATCCTGCGACTCCGGCGGACGCGGCGTCACCACGTATAAAGCCGTTGGGGTATATGGCGCTGAAAGCAACTCGGAAAGCGGACCCACTGTGCCAACCACAGCCGGTATGCCGGTTGAATTGATTGATGTGGGAGTGAGTGTAAATGTCGGCGAGGGTCCGGGCGTGATGGTGGGCAGGCGTGAAGCCTGGCTGAAGCGCGGGATGATAAACCCAAACACGACCGCGCCGACAATGATCGCGCCGAGCGCAATGACACCTCCGAACCTGAAGACCGGGCTGGCTTTCACAGCCGCCCATCCTTTTGGCTTGGGCTTTTCATGCGCCAGCAAAAGTTTTTCCTCCCAGGCGCGCGGACGGTTGATCGGGAAAGGCTGGATGGTTTCATCCGCGGGCAGCGCGCCGTGCAGGATCAAGCCGCGTTTGGCGGTGGCGTTTTCTGGGTCTAGTTTGAACGCGGTTTGCAGGCAGTAGACGCGCTCCTTGGCGGTGTCCATCGCGGCGCTCATCCAAACCCAATAGGTGGCGTTATTCTGGTCGGTCTTAAGTAAACCCGTGAGCAAGTCGCGGGCTTTGGTTCTATTCCCCTTATGCAGGGCTTCCACTGCTTCCTGGAAAACTACATCATCAGCCATATATTGATTTTACCCTACTCGCGAAACTCCTCCACCTGATACGTAAACGCCTCGAGATGTTTGCTCCGCCAAAGACTTTCGCTCACGCCCATCTTGTAACAAAGACTGTTCAGGAATTCCGCCGGGTCTGAAATTTTTTCCCAGACTTGTGGGAGGAACGTGGCGCGGCGATAACCGTCTCGCAGGATGACTCCGTCCACGTGCGGTCGCAGTTTTGACAGCAAGTCATCCGCATCCTTATATTCAAGCGGAAGCGGGCGCGTCAAGCGCGAGACTTCGATCTTGATCCCGTTTAATTCGCGTTCACTCACCCGAGGGAAACGCGGATCTTCAAGCGCCGCGGCGACTGCATGTTCGCGCACGTCCTCAGCCAGCGATTGGCGTGCTTCAAGTCCGCCGATACAGCCGCGCAATTCCCCGCGCACAGTCAGCGTGATGAACGACGATCCCTGTTCGCGCAAATGGAGCGACAAGGTTGATTCATCGAGAGGCGATAACTTCTCGCCCCTCACGCCGCGTTCCATTGCCTCTCGCGCCAGGCGGAGCAATATTTGTCGTTCTTCGAAAGTAAGTTCGTCTTCCATAAATCATGCCCCTCCCCTGCCCGAAGGACAGGCGAGTTCGGTTATTGGTTCAACTGCCAATACAGACGATTGTGATACACCAACGGATTGCCTTCGCCTTCTCCATGCGCCGCAATGACCTCGGCAATGAAGAGCGTATTCTCACCGACAGGCACCGAATTCACCACGCGGCAATTGAAATAAGCCATCCCGTTATTGAGGATGGGCGCATCAATGGAAAGTTTACCGGTCTGCACGCCTTCAAAGCGATCTGTAATGCCGGGGATCTTCCCGGCAAAGCGGTCGGAAAGCTCCTTTTGGTGCGAGGCGAGAATGGTCACGGCAAACATGCCTGATTTTTCAACCAGGACATGCGTATGCGTGAGATGCTTCAGTGTGACCGAAACCAGCGGCGGTTCCAACGCAATGGATGTAAATGAATTAACGGTCATGCCGTACTGCTCGCCTTCAAATGTGGCAGTGACGACAGCCACACCTGTCGTCCAGGCGCGCATCGCATGGCGGAGTTTTTCAGAGTCTAAGGTCATGTGTAGTTTCTCCATTGAAATTTCATCATAACGGCGAGGGAGAGGCAAGTCAAGATGGAATTTGCGAAGACCATGCGGAACGAAATTCAACCCTTGTACGTTAATTCCTTAATAAGGTACTATTACACGCAAGTGACATGGAATCCGCCCCACCCAGCCCCGCGCCGCGCAAACGTCCATTGCGCGCCGCGCAGACCACACTTGGCATTGCCATTTTGTTGGCGACGCTCTTCACCGCCCTGCCCTCGCGTGGATTGGTCGCAGGCGATTTCTATGAACGACTGAGTCTCATTCTCACCCCGCGCGTTGCAGAGGGCGCTCCGCTCGCATCACAGCCGCAACTACGCGTCGGCATCGTTGCGGGGCACTCCGGCAACGACTCAGGCGCGGTCTGCACGGATGGCAACGGGGAGGTCACGCTTACCGAAGCGGATGTAAATCTTGAGATCGCCGCGCTCGTCCAACAACAATTAACACAAATAGGCTATCAGGTGGATTTATTGCGAGAGTTCGATACGCGCTTAAACGGTTATCGCGCGCTGGCGATTGTCTCAATTCATAATGACTCATGCGAATATGTCAACGATCAAGCCACCGGCTTCAAAGTCGCCGCGGCGCTGAACACATACGACATCAACCGCGCCAACCGCCTCACCGCCTGTCTGGTGGATCGGTACCAGCGTGACACAGGACTCTCCTTCCACGCGGGGAGCATTACGGGCGATATGCGTGAGTATCACGCCTTTCGCGAGATTGACCCGAGCACCGTTGCTGCGATCATCGAAACGGGGTTTTTAAATCTCGACCGCGAACTCCTCACCAACCAAACCGACAGAGTCGCCGCAGGGATAGTGGACGGCATTCTATGTTTTGCGACCAACGAGAACGTCGAACCGACTCTCAGTCCCAATCTGACACCATGAAATCTCTTTTTTCAAACGGACGAATTCGCCTCTCCCTGCTCCTTATCCTGCTCCTGTCATGCGCAAGCGGACTCGCCGCTTTTGCCCTCTCCGCCTCGCCGGTGAGCGCCTCGATTTTTGCCACAGTAACGCCAACCGCTGCCCAGGAAAACGTCTGGGCAATTGCATACGTCGCCAAGCCCACTTACACAGCAACAAGCATACCCACCCCGCTCCCAACCGAACCGCCGACGATTGCGCCCACTGAAACACCGGGCTCATTGGTGATGGAGATCGTCGAAAACTCAGCCAATCCCGCCGCAGGTCAGGAACAAAGCGCGTCTTATCAACCGGCGATCTCCTACGGCGGTTCAAAATATATTCTCGTGGATATTTCAGAACAGCACATGTACATGTATGACGGCGATGCGCTCATTTATAGTTTTGTGGCATCCACAGGCATGGGTAATTCGACGCGCGTCGGGACATTCCAGGTGCAGACCAAACTCCCAAATGCCTACGGCGCGACATGGAATATCTGGATGCCAAACTGGCTTGGGATCTATTATTCCCATGGCCTGGAAAACGGCATCCACGCCCTCCCCATTTTGCCAAGCGGCGCAACCTTATGGGCTGGTTTTCTGGGCAGGCCCATTTCTTACGGTTGCGTGGTGCTTGGTTCTTATGAAGCCCAATTGTTGTATGATTGGGCGGAAATCGGCACGCCCGTGGAAATTAGATGGTAGCCGGTCATCTGCTCCAGCAGGGTCTCCCCATTCGGGGATGATATATGACCCTGCGCTTAACCTGTAGATACGGCGGTCACACATCGTACCCTTCAGGGTAGACCGCCTTTGAGCAACACTGCATAAAGGTGATCACATGAACATGAAATTCATCGAAGCCCGTGAGCACATTGCCAAAGCGCGCGAAGCCCTGCGGCGTGGCGACAAGGAATCCGCCCGTGACCAGGGTGAGAAAGCCGCGCTGCTTGCGCCCGATATGGAAGACGCGTGGCTGGTTCTCACTGCGTCTGACTCAAATCCGCAGGACGCGCTTGCCTATGCTCAGAAGGCGCTGGAGATCAATCCCCAGAGCGCGCGCGCCCGTCAGGCTGTGGAATGGGCTTCGGGTCGGTTGAAACAGGCTCAGGCTGGGAATGCCCGCGTTGAACAAGACGTCACTCCGGCTGGAGATGCCGTATCGAACGGTCGAAACGAATCGGCTGTTGTAGATCTTCCGAAGCGCGAATCGAAAAAAATAAATCCACCTGCAGAGTCAAAATCCAAAAAGCGAATTTGGATCTACGCGGCATCTCTCGGCTTATTGGCTTGCGCGGCGCTAGGCTTCGCCGCGTACTCGGCAGTGACGCATCCCGCGTTTGCGTCCATCATCAACAGCGCGCCTGCGCCCACGCAGGAAAACCTTTGGGCACCTGTTGACATTGCCAAGCCCACGATCACTCCGATTGATGGGAACGCCTTGGCGGTTCAAGTTGCGCCCGCTTCGACTTTGGTCGCCACACTCCCTCCGCTCAGCGCGAGTCTTGTGCCAACCGACTTGCCGACAACTGTTCCAACGGATGTGCCAACATTGGTCCCGACCGAAGCGCCGACTTTCACTCCTGTTGCCACTGAAACACCCGGCATATTGGCAATGGAGATCATTGTTGATACTCCGACAAGTCAATACGTTGCGCCTGCGCCAGCCGCTGAAGCGCAGGCATATCCCGCCAAGGGCAACGGCGCGCGTTGGATTGACGTGAACCTCTCCGAACAGCGCGTGTATGCCTACGAAGGTGACGTGGTCGTAAATTCATTCATCGTATCCACTGGCACGTCGCGCACGCCGACCGTCACGGGCAAGTTCAAGATATGGATCAAGCTCAAATCCACCACCATGTCCGGTCCTGGCTATTATTTGACCAACGTGCCTTATACCATGTATTTTTATAAAGGCTACGGTTTGCACGGCACCTACTGGCACAACAACTTCGGCACGCCGATGAGTCATGGATGCGTCAATTTGAGCATACCAGACGCAGCCTGGCTGTATGGCTGGGCGTATGAAGGCACTGTGGTGAACGTGCATTATTAACCCTCATCCCCCAACCCTCCCCCCGAAGGGGAAGGGAGTCCCCCTTCTCCTCGGGAGAGAGCTGGGTTGAGGGCGAGCAGCAAACATGAGCAAGTCGAGTTTTTCCAGACGTGATTTTCTCAAGTTAACAGGTTATGGCTTGCTGGGGATGTTATTGCCAGACCTGCATTTGCATTTGTACCAACAGGACGACTTCGACAACCTGCAGGGACGCGTCATTGACCGCATCCTGTGGGCGTATGACGAGCCGAGTCCCAAAGCCAAACGCAAAAAATTATATTCGCGCGACCTGATCGTTTCCATAACAAACACGACGATCAGCGACGACGAATCCGCGCACAACCGCATATGGTACCAGGTTGAGAACAGCGTATATGTTTATTCGGGAAGTATCCAACCCGTCCACACGATCCTGAACGAGCCGCAGCAAATTTCTCTCAAAGGCGTGCTCGGCGAGGTCAGCGTGCCATTCACCGAAGCGCGCCTCGAAGCGGACGCGAACGCGGAAGTCGTTTATCGTCTCTATTACGAGACTGTCCACTGGGTCAAAGCCAGCGCGATTCATCCTGTGGATGGAAGCGTATGGTATGCCCTTTTGGACGATAAATTCGAGCAATACTATTACGTTCCCGCGCAGCACATCCGCCTCATACCGGACTCGGAGCTGACTCCGTTATCTCCGCATGTTCCCAACGAAAACAAACGCGTCGAACTGCGTTTGGATGATCAACTTGTGCTGGCATACGAGAACGAACAAGTTGTCTTTGCCACGCGCGCCTCCACTGGCGGCAAACGTCAAAGCGGAACGTACACAACCCCCGTGGGAGATTTCATCACCTACCATAAACGTCCCACGCGGCATATGGCGGCGGGTGACATTGCCTCGAACGGATTCGATCTTCCCGGCGTTCCCTGGGTGATCTACATCAAAGAGAACGGAATCTCCTTCCACGGCACGTACTGGCATAACGACTACGGACGTCCGCGCAGTCACGGCTGTATCAACCTGACTCCGCAAGCCGCCAAATGGCTCTATCGCTGGACGATACCGACAG
>CAZIYY010000186.1:0-8797 GCA_964543585.1 uncultured Anaerolinea sp.
AGTATTCATGGTTAGTACGTTTGGTAAACTTTGGCACATCTTGGGTGGCGCCAGTCGACATTGAAAGGATCGCCACACAAGCAACAGACACGAGGGTCGCGGCAGTCCAAGTACAGGAATTGGATATGCGCGATCCGCAAGCCAAAGTGATTGTAGCCGACAGTCGCTACGAAGACCGTCTGTTTTTGGGCATTTTCGAGCGTTTGAAGCAGGCGTTCGGGCTGATCCGCATTTCCAGCAACCGTGTGCTGTCCGAAGAGCCAGTGCCGAAACCAAAAGGGAGTCGGGGTGCGCCTCGCAAACATGGCAAGGCCTTCCAGTTGAATGGCGCTCACCGTCCCGAAGACCAGCGCGAGACTTTTCAACTTGGCAAACAAACTGTGCGAGTACGCACCTGGTATCCATTGCATTTCAAGAGACTGGCAGCTCTGGTGGGCACACTGCTACAGGTAGAATTTCTCAAAGCAGACGGCACACCGCGTTACAAACGACCCATCTGGTTGTTTTGGACGGGACCCCAAAACGTGGCTCTTTCGGATCTGTGCCGCATGTACCTTTGGCGTTTTGCGATTGAGCACATGTTCCGTTTTCTCAAACAACACATGGGACTCAATAGCAATCGTTCGCCTGGTTTGGTCAGCGCTCAACAATGGATATGGTTGTGTGCTTTGGCGTATTGGCAACTGCTCCTGCTGCGCGACCTGGTCAAGGAAGATTATCCAGCTTGGTATCCACACAGCAGACAACAACGTGCCAAACTCACACCCTATCAAGTCCAACGCTCCGCTCTGGCATTTTTGTTGGAGTTGGGCACACCGGCCCGAAAGACCAGACCCGCTGGAAAAGGCACAGGCAGACAAAAGCATTATCACCCGGCACCGCGCATTCGCTATCCTGTGGTGTTTAAAAGCAAAAAGACCCAAAAACTGCCTGCCGCCAGCCCATAATGGTTGTCGAGCTGGTCGAGACATTGGTATTTGCTTTCCTTGTTAAGGTTCAATTGATCTTGCACACATCCTGTGTGCTACTTTGCTACTCTAAACTCAAGTTAGTAATTTGAACGCCAATCCCCAATTACGGCTTACTGGACACTACCATGCCCCCCACCCTCTACCTCATTGACGGACACGCGCTCGCCTATCGCATGTATTTTGCGTTGACTGCCGTGGGAGGCAGTCAACGCTGGCAGACATCGAAGGGCGAACCCACTGCGGGAATTTACGGATTCGCGCGCGAGTTGATCCGCATCCTCGAACAGGAAAAGCCTGAATATATCGCGGTTGCCTTTGATGTGGGCAAAACTTTTCGCGATGAAATGTTCCCGGCATATAAAGGCACGCGCGAAAAAATGCCCGACGACTTGCGTCCGCAGATCGAGCGCATTCGCCAAATGGTGGACGCGTTCAACATCCCGCGCCTTGAAATGGACGGCTATGAAGCAGACGATGTGCTTGGCTCTGTCGCGCGCATCGCCGCAGAGCAGGGACTCGGAGTCAAGATCATCACGGGTGACCGCGACCTTTTGCAACTCGTCAACAAACGCACAACGGTCTATCTGGCGGGCGATGACCAGAATTACATCAAGGATGAAGATGTCGTCAAAAAGCTCGGCGTACCTCCAAAACAAGTTGTGGATTATAAAGCCCTGGTCGGTGACAAGTCCGATAACATCCCCGGCGTAGCGGGCGTCGGTGAAAAGACAGCGATTGCGCTTCTTGAAAAATACAAAACTCTAGATAACATCTACAAAAATATTGACAAAGTTGAGAATCGCTGGAAGACAAAACTCGACCAAAACAAAGAGAATGCGTATCTCAGCCACGACCTGGCACAAATCAAGACAGACCTCGATATCAAACTCGATCTTGAACATGCAAAGGCTCGTGAAATTGACTTCGCCTCGATTGAATCCTTTTTCAAGGAAATGGAATTCCGTTCGCTTCTCAAAGCGCTTGAAAAACTGACAGGACAATCCCGCTCTCCTCACTCCCCCTTTGGGCAGAGAGCGGGACAATCAGCAACTATTGTGCCTTCCACATCCGCGCCAACGGCGGGAGGGCAAATGTCCATGTTCGTGAATGAGCCTCAGGTTATCTCAACGCCAAAAGTCGATTCGAAAATCGAAGTCAAGATTGTAGACACGGTTGCGAAATTGAATGATCTGGTAAAAGCTCTGAATAAGTCCAAAATCATTTCGTTCGATACAGAGACAACCTCTACTGAAGAGATGCGAGCGGATATCGTCGACATCTCGCTGGCGGTCAACGAGGGCGAAGGGTATTACATTCCAATCGGCCACAACGCTGGAAATAATCTTCCATTAGATAAAGTTCTTTCCGCGCTCAAAGATCCATTGACGAATCCAAAGATCGGCAAGGTCGCGCACAATGCCAAATATGATTACATTGTATTAGCCAAGCACGGATTGCAAGTCTCGCCCATCACGTTCGACACGATGCTGGCGGAATTTATCATTGATCCGTCCTCGCGCCATCTTGGGCTCAAGAACCTGGCGTTCGCAAAACTCGGCGAAGAAATGACCCACATCGAAGAGTTGATTGGCAAAGGCAAGAAGCAGATCAGCATGGCGGACGTGGCAATTGAATCCGCTGCGCCGTATGCAGTGGCAGACGCGGAAACGACTCTACGTCTCATGCCGCTCGCGCAAAAAGAACTCAAACGCGTCAATGGTGAAAAACTGCTCGAAGAAATCGACCTGCCTCTCACACCTGTTCTTGCGGATATGGAAATGACAGGCATCTCACTTGACCTGCCATTCTTTGAAGAGACAGCCAAAAGACTCGCGAAGCGATTATCTGAAATCGAAAAGCAGGTTTTTGATTCTGTCGGTAAGCCATTCAACCTCAACTCCACGCAACAATTGTCAGATGTGTTGTTCACCCGCCTGCGACTCGAACCACCCGATAAAGGCAACAAAACCGCTAGCGGACATTATTCCACAGCGGCTGGCGTGCTTGAAGAATTAAGCGGAAAACATCCTGTTGTGGATTTGGTGTTGGAGCATCGCGAGCTTTCCAAAATAAAGTCCACCTATGTGGATGCGCTGCCCCCTGCAATTAATCCCAACACTGGACGCGTGCACACATCCTACAGTCAGATTGGCGCGGTGACGGGACGCTTGTCATCGTCCAATCCGAATTTGCAAAACATCCCAATCCGCACGGAAGAGGGTCGGCGCATCCGCAATGGATTCATCGCAGCAAAAGGGAATTGGCTGCTTTCCGTGGATTACTCGCAGATCGAGTTGCGGATCGTCGCGCACATGGCTGAAGACGAGGGGATGCTGGCGGCGTTCCGCGCGGATGAAGATATCCATACCACAACAGCGGGAGCAATTTACAGCGTAGATTCCGAAGCGGTGACGAAGGAAATGAGGCGCCACGCGAAGGCCATCAACTTCGGTCTGATCTACGGCATGTCCGCGTTTGGTCTCACGCGCTCCACTGACCTGACGTTAGCGGACGCCGAAAATTTTGTCAAAGCCTATTTTGAGAAATTCCCCGGCATCAAAAAATATCTGGATGGAATTCGCAAACAAGCCGCGCAACAGGGATACGTGGAAACACTGTTAGGACGAAGAAGATATTTCCCCGCGTTGCAAAGCAAACAAAACGTGCAAATAAAAAATCGCGAGGAACGCGAAGCCATCAACGCTCCGATTCAAGGCACGGCGGCAGATATCATGAAGATCGCCATGTTGAAAATCCCGCCCACGCTCAAGAAGGCTGGGCTGAAAGGCAGGATGCTCCTTCAAGTGCATGATGAACTAGTGCTGGAATGCCCAAAGGCTGAATTGAAAGAAACCGCGCAGATCGTGAAAGAGACGATGGCAAACGCCTATCAATTGAATATCCCACTTTCCACCGAAGCGCGCTACGGAGCGAACTGGGGTGAAATGAAAACGATATGAAGAAGATCTAAACGCTATGGGCACTAAGATTTAAGGCTTAATTGTCAACTGCAATGACCTCTGATACACCTTTTTTAAGCTTGCATCATCGAAAATACGGCTAAAAAAGACGATTTCTGACGACTTTGCCTGTATCAAAGGTTGTTGCAGTTCACACCTAATTCCTTTGGGTTCCTCTTTTTTGTGTTGGAACATGAACAAATGCCGGAAGGAATTAAATTGTTGCTGCAAAAAGGCGCGCTGGCGTTTCCACATCCGTTCAAGGAAGTGTCCATCAAATTGCTGGATCGGATTAAAGAGAAAGCTGCGAGTTTACTCCTGCGGCAACCCAGCCGAGTTTGTTTTAGATGCCCTCTTACCCTGATTACGTTCATCAAATGTTAGCCTATGCCCGCGACGAAGGTATGAAGGAAATAGTCGAAGAGATGATCCGCGTGCATAAATAGACGTGCAACAGCATGCCCTATCCACTCCGCCGAAGTATGACCTGAACGAGCTGCCATTTGATTCGAGTGAAATTCTCGGCAACATGGATGACGATTTGGACGACGACCGGGTCTAAAAACAACAGCCGCTCTGATAGCGGCTGTTGTTTGCCTTCAATTCACTTTGCTTTCGCAACCACTGCGGCGAATGTCTGCGGGTCGCGGATTGCCATATCAGATAACATCTTGCGATTGAGCTCGATGTTCGCTTTCTTGAGCATTGCCACCAACTTGCTATAGGTGGTTCCATTCAGACGGGCCGCGGCATTGATACGGGCGATCCATAACTTGCGAAGATCGCGCTTGCGCACGCGGCGATCACGGGTCGCGTACCACAGGCTCTTGAGCATTGCCTCGTTGGCACGCTTGAACAGGCGGTGCTTCGCCCCGCGCTGTCCTTTTGTGATCTTCAAAATTTTCTTGTGACGAAGATGGCCCTGGGGGCCTCCCTTAACACGCATTGTTTACTCTCCTGCAACTCGCGGGCGTCGGCATCCTTCGTCGTTCGCTCAGGACTACCAGTTGTGAACACCCGAAAGCCGCAACTAAAAATTTGGATACAACGGAAACCGTTTCTTAGCCATTGGGATTACTGAGTCGCGAGAGAATTTTTCTCAAGATCTCTATGCGCTCTGTGGCGAACACGGTCTTATTCCATGTTGGGCGCAAGCCGCTTGACCCTCTTAATGATCTTGCTGCCCTTCACGATGTGCATTTCAGACAACTGAGCTTTGGTGCGCTTCGACGTGCGTCGGCGCAGATGGCTCTTGCCGCCTTTCGTGCGCATCACTTTACCAGAACCCGTCAGGCGAAATCGCTTGGAGGTTGCCTTGTGGGTCTTCAGTTTGGTCTTGCCAGCTTTTGCTTTGCGAGGCATTGCTGATTTACTCCTTTCAAACAAAATACGCAGTACTGCGTTTCATGCTAAACCATGATTAATATTTATTTTTGACAATATCATGGGGCCTGGCGATCCAGACAATATAAAAAGTGAAACCGCGGGACAAAATTCCTCGCCCGAGGACCTTCAACATCTTTGGACATACCTTACGACTCAGCGCTCGCTTCTTTCTCAGCAGGGACCTGCTCGCCCTTCTCCTTCTTCTTCGCGACGCCTTTGCTGGGCGCCAGCACCACGAGCATTGTGCGGCCTTCCATTTGCGGAGACTGTTCCACCATGCTGACGTCTGCCAGCGCGGCGGCAATTTCTTTCAAATCTTCAAGATCTCAGGATAATCCATCTCGCGGCCGCGGAACTTGATCGTCACGCGGACTTTGTTGCCCGCCAATAACCAGCGGCGGGCGTCATCCACTTTGAAACCGCGATGCGCTTCGTTTGTTTTGGGTCGCAAACGAATCTCTTTGACTTCGATCTTCGTCTGCGCTTTTTTGGCTTCGCGTTCCTTCTTGGCGCGTTCATAAATGAACTTGCCAAAATCCATCACGCGGCAAACGGGAGGCGCGGCGTTTGGTGAAACCTCCACAACATCCAGTTCGGCATCGCGGGCGATCTGTAAAGCCTGCTTCATGGAGACCACCCCGATATTTTCACCGTTCGGTCCAATCAAGCGAACTTCAGGAACCCGAATGCCTTCATTGACTCGAAAATCTGTTGCGCTGATATGCTTCTCCTATTACATGATAAATCCAGCCATTGGCTGGTTTTGAGTGGGCGAATAATACCATGCACGGCGGTGAATCGTCAATAAAATAGACCGTAAACGATCAAAAGCCTCCGTCATTCACGGTCTATAGTCTATTTTACAACTCCGCCGCCCTTCTTGCAATCCTATCCTTCGCGCGTGACATAAATTCACTTAGTGGGATGTTATTCTGCTGGCTTCCGTCCCTCACGCGCAAAGATACCTGCTCTGCCTTCATCTCATTGTCACCGACCACAATCATGTATGGAACCTTCATCAACTGCGCCGAGCGGATTTTGGCATTCATGCGTTGCGCGCTCAAGTCCGCATGTGCTCGAATACCATTCTCTCGTAATTGTTTGACAATGCCATTGGCATACTCATTTTGTCCATCCGTGATCGGAATGACGCGCACCTGCTCAGGCGAAAGCCACACAGGGAAATTCCCAGCGTAATGCTCGATAAGGAATCCAAGGATGCGTTCATGCGTCCCTAGCGGCGCGCGATGGATACAAAGAGGCATTTCTTCGTTGCCTTCCTTGTTCGTGTACTTCAGGTCGAAGCGCGCAGGCTGGGCGAAGTCCACCTGATTCGTGGCGAGAGAGAATTCCTTCCCGATGACGCTCCAAATCTGCACGTCAATCTTGGGACCATAGAATGCGGCTTCATCCTCCGCCTCAACGAACGGCACGTTCCCATTCAGCATCGCGCGGCGCACCATATCTTCCGTTTTGAGCCACAGGCGCTCATTGTCCACGTACTTCTTTCCCAGTCCTGCCTTGCTGTGCAAGGACAGGCGCATCACATATTTCTCGATGCCGAACAGCTCGAAGTATTTAAGATACAGATCGATGACACCCAGGAATTCCTGTTCGAACTGATCCTCCGTCACGTACATGTGCGCGTCGTTCATTTGTAATGAACGCACGCGCATTAAGCCAAACAGTTCGCCTGATTTTTCATAGCGATAGCACGTTCCATATTCCGCGAGACGGATCGGCAAGTCGCGATAAGAACGCGGCTTCGAGCCGAAGATCTTATGGTGCATCGGACAGTTCATTGGCTTGACATAATACTTCACGCCTTCGAGTTCCATGGGCGGGTACATACTCTCTGCGTAATATGGCAGATGACCCGAATGCACAAACAAATCCTCCTTGGACAAGTTCGGCGTGCGGACGCGCATGTAGCCTGCCTTATCTTCCATCTCTTTGGCGAGTTTTTCCAGTTCTTCGATCATAATGCCGCCATTCGGCAGCCATAACGGCAAGCCAGGTCCGACTTCATCATCAAAGATGAAAATTTCCAGTTCTTTGCCGAGTTTGCGATGGTCGCGCTTCTTGGCCTCTTCCAGTTGCCAGAGATGATCCTTGAGTTGTTGTGCATTCTCCCAAGCCGTGCCATAGATGCGTTGAAGCATTTTGTTCTTCTCATCTCCGCGCCAGTATGCGCCCGCGATGGACATCAACTTGAACGCATCCTGCTTGATCTCTTTCGTACTTTGGACGTGAGGTCCTCGGCAAAGATCAATAAATGAATCTTGCTGATAGATCGAAATCTCAGGCTTCTCTTTGAGCGGATTCCCATATTCATCGAATCCGCCTTTTTCGAGTCCGTCAATCAACTCGATCTTATAAGGCTGGTCTTTGAAAATCTCGCGCGCTTCTTCCGCAGAGACAACCTTTTTCTTGAACTCATGCTTGCCCTGCACAATCTGCCTCATGCGTTTTTCGATTTGCTCCAAATCTTCGGGCGTGAGATTGCGCGGCAAATCGAAATCATAGTAAAACCCGTTCTCGATTGGCGGACCAATTGAGATCTTTCCGTCTGGGAACATCTCCAACACAGCCTGTGCCATGACATGTGCTGCCGAGTGACGGATCTTATAGAGTTGGGACTCCTCGTATTTATCCTGAACTACTTGTGACATTTTCGCTTCCTTTCTAAACGTATAGTTGCTACCGCCAAATGGATATGGTGCGACCCGAAGAGGCGGTTAGCAACAACCTCCGAGTCGCCGACGAGTGATGGTAGTGTCATCTTCAGTCATAGCGACCTTCCTGCCCACCCTTCCTCCCCCATTTTCTTCGAAAATGGGGGAGGTGTCCGTAAGGACGGAGGGGGTTAAAACAAAACTCGCCCAAACACGGGGCGAGAAATTGATTCACGCGGTTCCACCCGATTTATGTCACAGACCCTAATGGTCTCGGGGACCTTTAGGGTCTCACGCGACATATCTCTTCAGCCTCTAACGGAGCCAACCGTTCAACTTACTTGCTGACAGCCAATTGCTGAAAGCTTTCCGCTTCACGCTCGCGAGTGGTTTTCTGTGATCTACCCTTGAAGAGACTCTCAATCTTGATCTCTTCTCCCTGTCAGGGACTTGACCACGTACTCGTCTCGGTCATTGCGTTTTCCATATTATAGCTGAAAGCTAATTGCTGACAGCTAATTTGTGGGCGAGATAGGGCTCGAACCTACGACCTCTGCTATGTCAAAGCAGTGCTCTAACCAACTGAGCTACCCGCCCGAAGGATTGTCATTATAACGAGGGTGACAAAAATTGGCAATGCCACCTCATGCGGTATAATCCCCTCGCCATGCCCAGACGTAAAGCCCCTGAAGACATGTCCGTTGAGGAATTACGCCGTTTGTTGATCGAGAAACGGCGCGGCGTGCGGCGCGAGAGGCTGGAGCACTTTAAAAGAACAGGGCGTGTGGTGGATGTGGAACCCGAT
>CAZIYY010000187.1:0-8472 GCA_964543585.1 uncultured Anaerolinea sp.
CGATGCCGGCCTGGCTGCAAGTGTTTACCGAACACCAGCCGGTCACCGTGGTCACAAACGCGTTGCGAGGTCTGATCCTGGGGGCGGGCGCCCTGCCCGTTAGCCAGACCGTCGGTGGGCAGGTGGCTTTGGCGCTCCTCTGGTCAGCCGCGATCATGGCGGTTTTCGTGCCGTTCGCTGTTCGCCTCTATCGTCGGTCGGTGAGTTGAAGTCGTAGTTCCCCGATAAAGTGTTCGCGTGCGTAAATCCCAAACGCGCCATTCGCTTTTGCGTCGCAGAGGAGTTCAGGTTGCATGATATTTGTAGGAGCGGGGTCACCCCGCCCCTACAAATATTAGAACCAATCACGCTTGTAGAAAATAAATGTTGCCACCGCGGTGAGGGCAAAGGAAATACCAAACACCAACAGAAACGCCAGCGGATGACTTTCGCCCGGCAGTTTCACATTCATGCCAAAGAAAGCCGCGACGACCGCCGGCACATTGATGATAATCGTGATGGCGGCGAGCCCCTTCATCACCCCGTTCAAGTTGTTTGAGATGATGGACGCGAACGCATCCATCATGCTCGAAAGAATTTCAGTATTGATGTTGGTCATCTGGATTGCTTGCTGATTTTCAGTGAGCACATCTTCGAGCAGGTCCTGGTCGTCCTCGTAATAATTGAAGATCTGCGTGCGCTGGACGCGTTCCATCATGACTTCATTGGAGCGGAGCGCGGTGGCAAAATAAGTGAGACTCTTTTGATATTTGAGCAGTTCCAGCACTTCGCTGTTGCGTGTGGACTTCTGCAATTGATCCTCGAGCGCTTCAGTGATACGGTTGATCTCGCGCAGGTGCGTGAGATAACGTGTGGCTGTCTCGAGGAAGATATACAAGGCAAAGCGATAACGCTTGCCTGTTTTGAGCAGGCGATATTTTCCCTCCGCAAGCACCTTGAACATTTCCTTGTCGTGGCGGCAGATGGTGACGATCATGTTCCCCTTGATCATGATGCCAAGTGGAATCGTAATATAAGGAATGTCATTATCGGGCTGGCGATGCGGGATGCGGATCAGGATGAAGGTGTAATCGTCGTCGCGTTCGATGCGTGGCATCTCGTCGAGGTCAAGCGAATAATTAATGTATTCAGCCTCTATCCCCCAGTCCACAAGTTGTTGAATTTCCTCCTGAGTCGGGTCAATCGCTTTTACCCATGTGCCATTCGACATGGATTCGAGTTGTTCGAGTCCCTGCTCGGTTGTTTTATAGATGGTGAGCATGACTGCCTCCTCTGCGTGCAAAACACGCTGTGAAATCATCACGCAGAGGACGCGCTCACCTCCTTCGCGATGTCATGGATTTGATCTTGAAACGCGCGCCGCGCCCAGCGGCTAGTACTGGGCGGTTGACTCTCGGTGGAACCTAAATCGCTCTCGTCCGTTAGATGCATCATTCATCCTCGCCGTCGCGCTTGCGCGGGCGGCTTGTGTATTTTACGCCCGATAATTGGATTCTACAACGCTGTGCGGGCTGCATTTTGAACTCATCTCACGCGCAACGTCCCGCAGGTTCCTTTACTTCTTTTGGATAAACCCTGCGGGACGGTGCGTAAGATCAATTACTTGATCGCGTACTTGACGTTCACAGTCACAGTGAAGGTCAACTGTCCAGGTTGGATCGGCACAGCCGCGGCCGCAACACCTCCGCCACCTCCGCCCTTACCTTCAAAGACCGGGTAAGGCTGGCTGTCAATGAATTCGATGGATTGGATCTCGCCGAGTTGCAGTCCAGCCGCGTCGGCAAGTTCCTTCGCTTGGGTGGATGCGTTCTTCATTGCATCCGCGCGGGCCGCCTTGAGAACTTCATCCTTGTCGGCAACATCGAATTGGATGCTGTTGACCGTGTTCGCGCCAGCCGCCACAACCGTATCAAGCAGGTCGCCGAGTTTGTCGAGGTCTCGTATCGTGACGTAAACAGTGTTGTCCACCGCGTAGGTCTTTTCGCCAGTGGGCGTGCCTGTCTGCGGATCATACTTATCCATTGGCCAGATGCTGAAGTTGGTCGTGCGAATGTCCTTCGCGTCGATGCCGAAATCTCTGAGCGCCTTGATCATCGTTTGGGTCTGATCATTGTTCTCGGTCACGGCTTCAGAGGCAGTGAGTTTCTCGGTATGCACGCCCAGATAGATATAGGCGATGTCTGGCACCAGGTATGCCTGTCCCGCGCCCGACACACTGACAGTGCGGAGAGCCGGCGCAGCCGCCTGGTTAATGGTGGTCGGTCCGCCGCATGCGCTCACCAGAACCGCAAGCGCCAGTGCCGCCGCAATAAAAATAGATTTGGTTTTCATTCGTTAACTCCTTCTTTGAATTATCTACTCGTTGATAGACGCCAGCTGTTAGGAAAAGTTCCCGCCGCGTTCCTTGAATTTTAGCCCATTTGCCTGTACAATCTATGTACATTTGTTCTAACGTCATGCCCATAGACTACCAGCAAATCTACGAAAAGATTCAGGAAATCGGCAAGGGCGCGCGCGAACGTCGAAAGACGATGGAGGAAAGAAGAAAGAAGGCGCGTGACCTGCTCAATACGTACGCGTCTGAACTGGATTTGCTTCGCTCGAAAGTGGATTCCGCCAAGGCAGTGGACGCGAACATCCGCTGCGCGTACCCGCTCCCTTTGGGTGAGTCGCTCGCCTCTTCCTTCCCCGTGCCTGATTCCGTTATCGACGCGACTCTCATAGCCGCGGACGGATCCCAAATCAACCCCGACAGACATTCCTCCATTCAGTTTGGGCTGATCAACGTCGGCGCCATCATCATGAAGTTGAATTCAGCCGAAGCGCCGCAGATTTCAACGGAGAGTGAGTTGCTCTACGGCGATGACCTTCTGCCAAATGGAATCCCAATGTCCGATGGAATGGTGGCTTTGAAGCGCGACTTAAGCGAGCGGGTCAAACTGGATAAATTATCGAAAGGGATCAAGGGACAGGTCGTCACACTCACGGATGGGCCCATCGAACTCTGGGGAGCAAAAGGCGACGACGCTCAATCGTATGCTGACTTTGTTCAAAAATATCTCAGCGTGCTCTCGCGCCTGCAATCACGCGGCGTCATCACAGCAGGCTATGTGGATAAGCCATCCGCTGATCTGGTTGTGCGCCTTCTTGAAATTGCAACGGCTACACCGGATGAAATACAAAAATTACGAGATTACCATCCCCTGCGCGGCGTAAGCGACAGGTGGCTGTACGGCGAACGCGAGAATCCGTTATTGCCGCCCGGACATCGCTCTGCTGTGTTTGGGCTTCAATCAGGTTCTGAAAAGAAATATACTGGCGTTTTGTCCTTGCATTTCTTCTATCTCAATGCTGGCACGGAGGGACATCCCTGGCCCGTGCGCGTGGAATTGCCGAAGTGGGTGGCAGACGATAAAGAGAAGTTGGACACGTTGCACGCGGTCTTGATCGAGCAGTGCCGTATGATGGGAAACAAACCCTATCCGTATCTGCTGCATCGCGCGCATGAAGTGGCAGTGGTGAAACATGAGGAGAAACAACAGGTCGAGCAATTACTGACAATCGAATTGCGCAAGCAGAACGAAGAAGTTGATGATGGTTCGCACAAGCAATCAGCGAAGAATTTGAAGGGAAGAACTCGCAGATAACAGCAACAACCCCCTCCGCCCTTCGGGCACCTCCCCCAAATCCGTTCTGGATATTTTGAAAAATTATCCTAACTGTTTCTTTCGGATTTGGGAGGCCGGGAGGGGGTAAGGAGAATATATGACACAACAAATCGAAATCGGACGTTTACTGCGCTCAGGCACGACAGGCTTCATCGCGGGATGCCGCGTCAATCAACTCGACGCGCCTGCGTTTGGCGGGTTGGTTCGTGCGCCTTTAGGCGAAGGCTACCAGGTCTATGGACTGATCCACGATATTCACATTGACGATGACGGGCTGGTGCGTCAACTGGTGTCATCAGAGAATATTTCGGATGCAGTGATGCACGACAATCGCCAGAACCGCATTGTGCCCGTGGAGATGTCGGTGCTGGTGGTGGGATACGAACAGGATGGGAAGATATATCATCTCCTGCCGCCGCGTCCGCCATTGAGTTTGGACCTGATTTATCTGTGCGACGATAAGGATGTGGCGCGCTTTACGTCAACGGGAAGGTTCGGATATCTCCGTCATATCTTGAACAACACGGATATTCCCATCGGTGACGTGCTGGCGGCACACATCCAACAGGCAGCCAAGGCGCACAACAAGCATGGCGATCAATGGAAAGACGCCGCGACGCATGAGTTGATCACCTTATTGCGTGACGATTACCCGACTCTGATGTCTGTGCTGGGCGCGCTCAGCGATACTTTCGTTGGTTAGGTAAACATGGAAGACTTTTCCTTCGTCCAAATTACCGATCATCATCTGCTGGAATCCGAAGAGCAATTACGGGAGGGCTTTTCGCCTGGACACGCGTTGCGCATGGTGCTGAGACATATCGCAGAAAACGTTGCAAACAAAGCAGATTTCATCATCTCCACAGGAGACTTGGTTGAGCCACCCACGGACGAGACCTATCAATGCGCTGTGAAATTGCTTGGTGTGGGATCGCCCGCCGCGCTGCCTGGACCTCAAAAGATCAACATCGAAGGATTGCATGACTACCCAATGTATTTCCTGCCCGGCAACCACGATGACCGCGAACTGATGAGGCGTTATCTTTTTCCAAGTTCCCAATCGGTGAACTTATACAATTTCACATTTGTTCATAAAGGTATCCAGTTCATCTTCATGGATTGGGGGCCAGAATCAAAGGCTTTCTTCCTCCCTGAGACGCGTGAGTTTCTCGCAGAGGCAATGCAGTCTGACCTGCCATCGGTTATCGTGTGTCATCAGCATGTAAAACCCATCGGCAGTCGCTGGCTGGACGAATTCATTGCAGATAATGTCGACGAGTTCTGGGAGATCGTTGCAAAGCCAGGCATAAAGGAAAAAATACTGGCGATCCTCTGCGGCCATGTCCATATTACTTATGAAGAAGAGTATAAAGGCATCCCAATTTTGGGACTACGCTCCACAGGCTATCCTTTCGCCAAATCCGATGAAATCGTGATGCTGCTCGCGCCGCCGCATTACCGGTTCGTCAGTGTTCAGAATGGTGTACTCACTTCGCGCATATACAAAGTATTGATATAGATTTTAGATTTATGATTGATGATTTTAGATTGAGAGAAGGCGAAGGAGTGAGTCTTCGATGAACGAGGAAGAATTTCAGATTTTAGATTGACGATTGAAGATTGGCTCTTGACGAAGAAGCGAGAAGAATTTTCGATCTGAGATCGATGATTTTAGATTAATGGCAGACTAAGGAGTCTGTAATGAACGAGGAAGAATTTCAGATTTCAGATTGGTGATTTCAGATTAGCTCTTGACGAAAGAGGTCGCGTGGACGCAGAGGAACTGAAAAAGAGAACGAAGCAATTTGGTCTTAGGGTCATTAAATTGACCGAGGCTTTGCCTTCAGCAAAGGCGGCAAATGTGATTGGAAATCAACTTCTACGGTCGGGAACATCAGTTGGTGCAAATTATCGATCCGCGTGTCGAGCGCGCTCCAAACCCGATTTCATTTCAAAAGCCAGTATTGCTATTGAGGAAGCAGATGAATCACTCTATTGGATGGAAATGTTGGTTGAAGCGGAGATCATGCCCAAAGAGAAACTTCTTGCTCTCATGAAAGAAGCCAATGAAATTGTAGCAATACTTACTGCATCAGTTAAAACAGCCCGTGCAAGTCTTCCCAGAAAGTCAGGTTAATCATGGCACAATCAACAATCAACAATCAGCAATCTACAATCGGATATATCATCGGCGGTGGACTGAAAGAGTCTTTCCGCGCGAGATTGACTGTCCCGGCGCAGGAGGTTCAGGAGGGCGCGTTCGTCGTCATCGAGAATTCGGGCTGGCGATTTTATGGACTCGTCACCGACATTCAACTCGGCGCGACAGACCCGCGCTTTGCAGACGAACAGACCGAAGCGCGCCTGCCCGCATCCATTGCGAAGGCTTTGCACGGACAAACGCTGTACACGAATCTCGAGATCCTCCCCGCGTTGATGCAGGATATCGGACCCGACCCGATGTCGCCAGAGTATCAAGCATGGAGACAGGAGAATCCCGAAGACCCGAAGCCGCTTCCAGTCAAGACCGTGCCGCCGCATCACTCATCAGTGGAGATGGCGCGCGGGGAACACATCGCAGGCATCTTCGGCGATCCTGAAGCGCATGGCAACTTCGTCATTGGTTATACGCGCGAACAGGGACATCCTGTTTGCGTGGACCTGGAAAAATTAGTCCAGCGTTCTTCAGGAATCTTTGGAGCGACAGGAACAGGTAAATCATTTTTGACGCGCGTTGTGCTGGCGGGGTTGATACATTATAACAAGGCATCGGTGCTGGTGTTCGACATGCACAACGAGTATGGCTTCGATGACACGGCGTCTGACACGGGCAACCGCGTGATCGGTCTTGAAACGAAATTCAAGAGTAAAGTGCGCGTGGTGGGACTCGGCGCGGGCGCAACCATCCGCGGCAACCAGCCGAGTTTCAATCTTGAGATCGCCGAAAGTGATATTGCCACGACTGACATTGAACTGCTCGCACGCGAACTGGACTTGAAGGAAACCACCGCAACGACTCTGGATGCATTGTGGAATTCGTTCAGGCGCGAGTGGTTCAGCGAATTCAAGGCGATGACGCAGGATGTGATCACGACCGATGATGGGAAGAAGGTGCCTGCGAATGGAAGCGTTGCGGCCTGGGCGAACGCAAACGGAGTCAATGTGATGGCGGCGGAGGCGCTGCATAACAAACTGCGACGCCTCTTTGGCAAGCCTTATATTGTTCCCAAACCCGCGGCGGACTCCATCAAGGAAATTATCGCGGCGCTCGAAAACGGACAGCACATCATTCTGTCGTTCGGTGAATTCGAATCTGACCTCGATTACCTGCTCGTCTCGAACCTGCTGACGCGCCGCATCCGTGAAGCGTGGGAGAAGAAGACCAACGCTTATCGAACTCATAGCAAAGATGAGCCGCGTCAATTGGTGATCGTGGTCGAAGAGGCGCACAAACTGCTCAACCGCGAGATGGCATCACAGACGACCTTCGCGACCATCGCGCGCGAGTTACGCAAATACTACGTGACCCTGCTCGTCATTGACCAGCGCCCGTCGCAAATCTATGACGAGGTCATGTCGCAATTGGGGACGCGCATCTCAGGCTGGCTCGGCGATGACGATGACATCCATGCCGTGCTCTCGGGACTTTCGGGGCGCGAGGCTTTGCGCGGCATGCTGGCGCGGCTCCAACCGAAGGAGGAAGTTTTGCTCTTGGGGTGGGGAGTCCCGATGCCGTTGCCCGTGAGGTCGAGAAGATATGATGATGCGTTTTGGAAGGAATTGTTGGGAGGCAAGGAGAAAAGAAGCAAGGAGCAGAATATGAAGGAACTTGGATTTTAACAAAGCAGTGCTTGAGGCTATAATTGCGCCAGTAGTGTTGGTTGTTCAAACGGAGGTAACATGTCGGGACAAAAGGTGATCTTGGATTTTATTCAAGAAATGAGTTTGGAGGCTGGCCGTGAGTTGCAGAATGTACGAAAAATTCTTTCTGAGATGTCAGATTCGGAAGATGTGATCAATGATCTTTTACAAGCCGAAGCGGATATTGCTGTTATTGAATCCATTAAAGAATTATTTGACAGAGGGCAGTTAACTGAGAAACGGCTTCAAGATCGATTAAAACAATTAAGGGAGGTAAGTAATGATTAAGCTTTCATCCATTACCATCTATGGTTTCAGGGGAATTCGCAACAAATCCAGTTTCAGTTTGGGTAGCACACCCAAAAATTTAGTCCTTTCAGCTGAAAACGGGAGAGGCAAAAGCTCATTAACGGATGCTGTTGAATGGTATTTTCAAGATACTATTTCCCATCTAAGAAAAGAAGGTTGTTTCGAGGGTTCATATCGTCACTACAGACTACCAGATAATGAGAATGCTATAGTAACAATAGCAACAACTGATCCCAACATCTTTGGAGAAAAACACCTGCAACTAACTAGAGATGTTTCTGGTTCAGAAAAATATAAAGTTGACTGGCAAAATAGTGGCCCTAGGCTAGACGCCTTCTTGGAATCATCGCAAGGTGAAAATGTGATTTTGCGTCATGCTGAATTGAAGGATTTTGTTAATAAGACAAAAACTGAAAAACTCAAGGCAGTTTCCTCTATTATTGGGTTCGATGTTGTAACGCAAGCGCGTGATACCATAAACAAGGTCAAGGGAAATATTGAAAGAGATTCTGATTATCGAAGAATTCAGGGCCAAATAGCAGAGAAGGAGCGAGACATTGCTACAATAATAGTTCCAATTATCAATATCTTCGCCACTTATGCAGTGGAAACTGGTTGAAAAACGGGATGAACC
>CAZIYY010000188.1:0-8411 GCA_964543585.1 uncultured Anaerolinea sp.
TTGTCCCCGATTTATTATCTGAGTTTCCGCCGCTTACAACGCTTGAAACATTCAATCATAATCTTCCCCCACAACTGACTTCGTTTATCGGGCGTGAGCGTGAAATTGCGGAAGCCGTGAAATTGTTATCGTCAACGCGCATCCTGACGTTCATCGGTCCAGGCGGGACGGGCAAAACACGCTTGTCGCTTCAAGTCGCGGCGGAACAACTGAGCGGCTTCAAGGACGGCGTGTGGCTCATTGAACTCGCGCCTATCAGCAACCCTGCGCTCGTTGTTTCTGCCATCGCCTCCGTGTTTGATTTGCGCGAGGTGCAGAATGTTCCGCTCATAAACATCCTGCTCGATTATCTGCGCGCCAAACATCTCCTGCTGCTTCTCGATAACTGCGAACATCTCGTCGAAGCCAGCGCGCAAATCGCCGACCAGATTTTGCACGCCTGCGCGCAGGTGAAAATCATCGCGTCGAGCCGCGAAGCGTTGGGGATTAATGGGGAAACGGTGTTTCGCGTTCCGTCGCTTTCATTACCTGCTCAAGCCGCCGTCCTCGGCGGCGAGGATGCCGCCTCGAGCGATATTATGAATTACGAAGCCACCCGCCTCTTCATCGAACGCGCGACGAAAGCCGAGCCGCGTTTTCATGTGACGGAACATAACGCTTCCTTCATCGCCCAAATCTGCTCCCGTCTCGACGGCATTCCTCTGGCGATAGAACTTGCCGCGGCGCGCGTGAAGTTATTTACTCCCGAACAAATCGCGCAACGACTCGACGATAGATTCAAATTGTTGACAGGCGGTTCGCGCACTGCGTTACCGCGCCAACAAACCTTGCGCGCGCTCATTGACTGGAGTTATCAATCCCTAAACGAGTCTGAGCAGCGCGCCCTGCGCCGACTTGCGGTCTTTTCGGGCGGGTGGACGATTGACGGAGCAGAATCAGTCGTCGGCGAGGATGAAGCGATGGACAGTCTGCTTGGGCTGGTCAATAAATCACTGGTCAACGTCGAGGAGCAGGCGAATGAGTCCCGTTATCGCTTTCTTGAGACCATCCGCCAATATGCAATGGAGAAATTGGTTGAGTCGGGGGAGGCGATTGCAGTGCGTGACCGTCATTTGGATTATGTTTTGGTTCTAGCAGAGCAGTCGCCTCAAGGCATGTACGGAACTGAAAACACGGAACAGCTCGACCGCATCGAAGTGGAACACGATAACTTGCGCGCAGCATTCGAATGGGCAGTCTCAAATCATCCCGATAAAGTATTGAAGCTGGCGTACGCTGTAGGAGGCTTCTGGACAGTGCGCGACCACATCAGCGAAGCACGCGCCTGGTGCCAGGCGATTCTGGAAAAGACAAAATCCATGCCTGATGTTGATATAGACCGCGCCCGCGTATACGGAGTACTTGGGTGGATGTCCGTGACGACCGGCGAACATAAAGCAGGGCGCGCCGCCGCAGAGCAGGCGATATCTTTGGGCATGAAAACGAATGATGCGGTCACCGTCGCGCGTTCGTACGGCATTCTGGCGTTGACTTCCATCTTTCTTGGAGATTACCCTACCGCACAACACGCAGCAACGGAAGGTGAAAAAATTGCTCGCCAGCAGGGTCTTAAGAGTGAGCTCGCGCTGATTCTCTCCACGCGCGCGCAGATGACGTATATCGCCCGGATGGATTTAGAACAGGCGAAAGTATATTTGTACGAAGCCACCGAACTTGCACGACAGGAAGGCTTTCGCTGGGCATCCTCCTTCCTCTCAATTGGGCTGGCACACACCGCCGCGGCGCTGGGAGACATCGAAGCTGCGCGAGCAGGATTTAAAGAGAGCGCCGAAATTGCGCAGATGCTGGGAAATAAGCGCATTGTGTATTCCAGCCAAAGCGAACTTGCGCACGTTCTGCGCGCGCAAGGTAAACTCGATGAGCCACTGGCAACATACAAGGATTTGTTGCCGAAGTGGAGGGACCTGGGTCATCGCTCCGCCGTGGCACATGAATTGGAATGTATTGCTTACATCCTGATAAGAAAAGAAGAGCCCGTCCGTGCGGCAATGTTGCTCGGTGCGGCAGAAGCGCTACGAGAAGCGATTGATTCAGTCATGACCAAAATAGAACAGGTGGAGTATGCAAATGAAATCGAATCCCTGCGGGCAGGAATGGATGAGGCAGAGTTTGAACAGGCGTGGAAGAAAGGTCGCTCTATGACGATGGATGAGGCAATCAATCTCGCAATAAAAGGGGGATCATGAAAAACCATTCATTACCGACCGGCACAGTCACCTTCCTCTTCACTGACATTGAAGGTAGTACAAAACTCGCACAGCAATATCCCGATGCGATGCCTGCTCTGCTTGCGCGGCATAACGAAATCATGAATCAAGCCATTGCAGCGCATAATGGCTTTGTCTTTCGCGTGATCGGCGATTCATTTTCCGCAGCCTTTCACGATGCAAACGACGCTTTGCAAGCCGCCGTCGAAGCGCAGCGATTATTACACAATGAGGCCTGGTCACCCGCCTCCATTAAAGCGCGCATGGGGATTCATACCGGCGCGGCGCAGTTGGATGCCGATTCAAAAGAATATATTTACTCGGGCTATACAACGCTAGCATTGACCCAGCGCATTATGTCTGCAGGGCATGGAGGACAGATTCTGCTTTCACAAAGCGCTTATGAATTAACGCGCGACAAATTACCAGAGAATGCCCAAATCGTTGACATGGGCGAACGCCGCTTGAAAGATATTCTTCGAGCAGAACGCCTTCATCAGTTGAATGTCCCAGATTTGCCATCTGAATTTGCGCCGCTCAATACACTTGAATCATTTCCTCATAATCTCCCAACACAACTTACATCTTTTGTCGGTCGCGAAAAAGAGGTCGTCGAAATTAAAGCATTGCTCAACATAGCGCGGCTCGTCACGCTGACAGGTTCGGGCGGCACAGGCAAGACACGCCTCTCCATTGAAGTTGGCACACAAGAGTTCTCCTCGTTCGCCAATGGAGTCTGGCTCATCGAACTTGCGCCGCTTTCCGACTCCGCGCAAATCATCCCCGCGCTGGCGCAAGCCTTTGGATTGCAGGAACTGCCCTTCCATCCGCTGGCAAATCTCGTCACCGATTATCTGCGCGATAAAAAACTTCTGCTCCTTCTCGATAACTGCGAGCATCTCATCGAAGCCTGCGCGCGCCTCGCCGACGACCTCCTGCATCAATGCGCGGGACTCAAGATTCTTGCCAGCAGTCGCGAAGCCTTGGGCATTGCGGGCGAAATGGCGTATCGCACGCCCTCACTTGCGGATTCCGAATCAACAAGCCTTTTCGTGGAACGCGCCCACGCCGCCAACCCAAAATTTTCTCTCACCGATTCAAATGCTTCATCCGTCGCTCAAATTTGCTCCCGTCTCGACGGCATTCCTCTCGCCATTGAATTAGCCGCGGCGCGGGCAAAATTACTTTCCGCTGACCAGATCGCGGCGCGGCTCGGTGACCTCTTCCGTCTGCTCGTGGGTGGAAGCCGCACCGCGTTGCCGCGCCAGCAAACTTTGCGCGCACTGATCGATTGGAGCTATGACCTGCTCTCAGAAGAAGAAAAACGCCTTCTGCAATTCGCTTCGGTCTTCGTCAGCGGTTGGACGCTGGACGCACTCGAAGTAGTAGCAGATGACTCTGACGTGTTAGAACATCTCGAACAACTCGTAAACAAGTCGCTTGTGGTGACTGAAGAAGGTAATACCGAGATGCGCTATTTTATGCTTGAGACGATCCGCCAATACGCACGCGAAAAGTTATTCGAAGCGAAGCAAGCATCGGCGGCGCGTGATCGGCACTTCGTCTATTTTGATGATTTTTCTGAAAAGATATGGGACGCCACTCGCAGCGCAGAAATCCTGGTCTGGCGGGACAAAGCCGATCAAGAGATGGAGAATATGCGCGCTGCCCTGGAATGGGGGCTGGATCATCACGCAGAAGAAGCTGTTCATCTGGCGGCCAATCTGTGCATCATCTCAGGCTGGATGGGCAACCAAGCCGACGCACTTGCCGGGGTCAATTTGGCCCTCAACCGTATTCGTTCCCTCCCGCCTACGGAAGGTGAAGCCAATACAATTCGCCAGAAAATAATGGCCAAGGCCCTGTTTGCCCAAGGCATGATCGGCATGTCGGGTGGAAACATCCCATCGGCTCTGGAATCTTTGCGTGAAGCGATTTCTCTTGCGCGCCAGGCCGACGACAAACGCATGTTAGGCTACAGTCTGGAAATGTTCTATACAGCCTCCACATTTGATAATCCCCTCGCCCAGGTGGAGGCCGCTAAAGAGGGGTTTGTCATCCTTAGCGAAATTGAGGATCCGTGGGGCATGGGCATGGCGACCATGAACATGGCGAGAATCACATCCGCGCGGGGTGATATCAATGAAACTCAAAAGTTTTTTGCCAAACTCAAGAAAAGGCTGCAGGATGCATCCGTTTCTTTTCAGGCAGGCATGGGTTATCTCGGCATGGGATACGATGAGCGTTCCAAAGGCAATCCCGAAATTGCCAAAGGGTATTTCGAAGAAGGACTGAAAATATTCAAGCAATTGCGCTTCAGAACTTTTGAAAATGTAATGATGAGCGAGCTGGGTCACATCGCTCGCGTGACAGGTGATTTTGCCGGGGGCAAAGGAGATTTACAGGAAAACTATTGCATGCTTTCAAGATCTTGGCAACCGTTCCGCCACCGCACATCAACTCGAATGTTTTGCCTTTATTGCCATTATTGATGAAGAGCCACATCGCGCCGCCAGGCTGTTTGGCGCGGCGGAAGCCTTGCGCGAAAAAATCAATGTGTCAATGATGAGCCAGGAACGTATTGAATACGAGCAGTCTGTAGCCCAACTGCACACCATGCTCACCGAAGCGGAGTTTGACTCCCTCTGGGCGGAAGGGCGCTCCATGACAATGGAGCAAGCCATTGAATTCGCCTCAGAGATAAACGATGAATGAACTTCCCACTGGCACTGTCACTTTCCTCTTCACTGACATCGAAGGCAGCACGAAACTTGCGCAGGAATATGCAGCTGAAATGCCCTCTCTGCTCGCGCGGCACAATGAAATTCTGTATCAAGCCATTGAATCGCACAATGGATTTGTCTTTCGTGTCATTGGTGATTCTTTTTCCGCGGCGTTTCATACTGTCAGCGACGCGCTGAATGCCGCGCTGGACGCGCAACGCTTATTACACAGCGAGGCATGGTCGCCCGCGCCCGTCAAAGTGCGGATGGGAATCAATACGGGCGCGGCGCAATTAAAAGACGATTCGAAAGAACCATATTATGATGAATATGCAACCCTGGCATTAACCCAACGCGTCATGTCTGTGGGGCATGGCGGGCAGATTCTTCTTTCTCAAACCGCGCATGATTTGGTGAAAGATAAACCCTACGGAGAAAATACAGAACTGCGCGACATGGGTGAGCGCCGCCTGAAGGACATCTTCCAACTTGAGCGTCTTTATCAAGTCGTTGTCCCCGATTTATTATCTGAGTTTCCGCCGCTTACAACGCTTGAAACATTCAAACATAATCTTCCTTTGCAACTTACGTCCTTCGTCGGGCGCGAGCGCGAAATCGCGGAAGCCGTGAAATTATTATCGTCAACGCGCATCCTGACCTTCATCGGTCCGGGCGGGACGGGCAAAACAAGATTATCGCTCCGAGTCGCGGCGGATCAACTTCCAGAATTCAAAGATGGCGCGTGGCTCATCGAACTCGCGCCGCTCGCCGACCCCGCGCTGATTGTCTCGGCGATTGCGTCCGTGTTTGAATTGCGCGAACTACAAGGCGCGCCGCTCATCAATAACGTTACCGATTATCTGCGCGGCAAACAACTGCTTCTCATCCTCGATAATTGCGAGCATCTCGTCGAAGCCAGCGCGCAACTTGCGAATCAACTTTTGCATCACTGCCCAAACCTGAAAATCATTGCGTCAAGCCGCGAAGCGTTGGGCATCAATGGCGAGACGGTCTATCGCGTGCCTTCATTGGCGGACGACGAATCCACGCGACTCTTCGTCGAGCGCGCAATCAAATCCGAGCCGCATTTTATTTTGACGAAAAACAACGCTTCTTTCGTGACTCAAATCTGCTCCCGCCTCGACGGCATTCCTCTGGCGATAGAGTTAGCCGCGGCGCGCGTCAAGATATTTTCACCTCAACAAATCGCGGAACGACTCGATGACCGCTTCAAACTGCTCACAGGCGGAAGCCGCACTGCGTTACCGCGTCAACAAACATTGCGCGCGCTCATTGACTGGAGTTATCAAACCCTCAACGAAACAGAACAGCGCGCCCTGCGCCGACTCGCAGTCTTCTCAGGCGGCTGGATGTTTGAGGCGGCAGAATCAGTTATCGGTGAGGGTGAAGCGATGGACGGTTTGTCGGGGTTGGTTAATAAGTCGCTGGTTAATGTCGAAGAGCAGGACAGCAAATCCCGTTATCGTTTTCTTGAGACCATCCGTCAATATGCGCTGGAAAAACTGGTTGAGTCAGGCGAGGCAACCGAGGCGCGTGACAGTCATTTGGATTATGTTTTGAATTTCGTGGAGCAATCGCCTCAAAGCATATACGGTTTTGAGCGCCTGGAAGCGCTGGACGAAACCGAGGCGGAACACGATAACCTGCGCGCCGCGCTTGAGTGGGCAACGGCAAATCACCCGAAAAAAGCGTTGAAACTGGCGCACGCGGTAGGAGGCTTTTGGACTTTACGAGACTACAACAGCGAAGCGCGCGCGTGGTGCAAGACAATTTTGACAAAGACCGAGTCCATGCCTGATGTGGACGCAGACCGCGCGCATCTTTACACGCTGTTGGGGTGGTTGTCCGTCACCATAGGTGAACACAAGGATAGCCGCGCTGCAGCAGAGCAGGCAATGGCGTTGGCGCGGAAAGTCAATGACCCAATCACAATTGCGCGCGCGTACAGCATACTGGCGTTGGCATGCATATTTCTTGGAGACTATCCCACCGCGCAATCTGCGGCAGTGGAAGGTGAAAGGTTTGCGCGTGAACAGGACCTCAAAAGCGAACTTGCGGTGATCCTCTCCACGCGCGCCCAAATGATATATTACTCGGAAAAAGACGCCAGGCAAGCGAAGGTTTATTTGGATGAATCTGTCAGATTGGTGCGGGAAGCAGGTTACGGCTGGGCATCATCCTTATCCGCATTTGGGCTGGCGCTTGCTGCCGCGGTGCTGGGAGACCTTGAAACCGCGCGGGCAGGATTTAATGAGAGCGCTAAGTTTGCTTTGAAGGTGGGGAACAAACGCATCGTGTATTCCAGCCAAAGCGAGTTTGCCCATATCCTGCGTGAGCAGGGCGAACTCGATGAGGCGCTGGGGATTTACAAGGACCTCCTGCCCAAGTGGCGAGATCTTGGTCATCGCTCCGCGCTGGCGCACGAACTGGAATGTATCGCCTATATCCTTGTAAAAAAGGAAGAACCCCAACGCTCCGCAACATTGTTCGGCGCAGCCGAGGCATTGCGTGAAAAGATTGATACGTACATGACAAAGATGGAACAGGTCGAATACGAAAAGGAAATCTCGGCTTTGCGTGCGGGGATGGATGAAAAGGAATTCAACGCGGCATGGAGCAAGGGACGAACGCTGACGATGGATGATGCGATTGAATTCGCATTAGAGGAAACACATGAATAGTTTACCAACGGGCACCGTGACATTTTTATTTACCGACATCGAAGGAAGTACGCGCTTATGGCAGGAACAGCCCGAAGCGATGGCGGTCGCACATGCGCGGCATGATGAGATTCTGCGCGCGGCGATTGAATCCAATCACGGCTATGTCTTTCAAATCGTCGGCGATTCATTTAGCGCCGCGTTCCACAATGCGATAGATGGATTGCGTGCGGTGTTGGTGGCTCAGCGCGGGTTACATCAGCAGACTTCCGAAGTCTTTGAGACTTCGGAAGTCTTGGCAATACGCGTCCGCATGGGATTGCATACGGGCACAGCAGAAATATTGCCAGACGGCAAATACGAGGGCTATGCCACCATCGCATCCACACAGCGCGTAATGTCCGCCGCGCATGGTGGACAAACTCTCCTCACGCAAACCATCTACGACTTATTGCAGAATGCTTTGCCCAGCGATGTCACTTTGCATGATATGGGCGAGCATCGTCTGAAAGATTTGCGTGCACCGTTGCGACTTTATCAAGTCAACGCGCCCGATCTGCCAAAAGATTTTCCGACTATCAAATCGCTCGATACGCTTCCCAACAACCTCCCCACTCAACTGACATCCTTCGTCGGACGAGAAAAAGAAATCGCTGAGATCAAAGCATCGCTCAACCCATCACACCTTGTGACTCTCACAGGTTCAGGCGGCACGGGCAAAACGCGTCTTTCGATTGAAG
>CAZIYY010000189.1:0-8335 GCA_964543585.1 uncultured Anaerolinea sp.
GTTTGATTAAAACGGGTTACAAGTCTCTTGTATTGACTCTTAATCCGTGATATAGTATGCGCGCCTGACGGGAAGGAAACCAGGTTTTTATCATTTGCATCTCTGGATAGAGATGCAAAATTCTTATAGCAGGAAAAAAAGATGCCTAACAATTTTTTGACCAAAGAAGGTTATCAGAAACTACAGGACGAACTGGATTACCTGCGGACTGCCAAGCGCCAGGAAGTCGCCAACCGCCTGCATGAGGCAATGGAGGGCGGGGAACTGATCGAGAACGCCGAATACGAAGCCGCCAAGAATGAGCAGGCTTTTGTGGAAGGGCGTATTCAGGAACTCGACGTCCTGCTTGCCACCGCGAAGATCATCGAAGATAATGGCAAGAAGAAGAGCGACATCGTTCAGCTCGGTTCAAAGGCGACCATCAAGGAAGGCAACTTTGAAGCCGAGACTTTTACCATTGTGGGCGCGGCGGAAGCCAACCCGCGCGAGGGCAAGATCTCGAATGAGTCGCCGATTGGTAAAGCCATACTCAATCATAAGGTGGGCGACACGGTAAAAGTGGAAACGCCAGGCGGCACGTATAATGTTAAAATCCTGAAAGTCGGTTAGACACAGGAGCGTAAACCATTAAGCCCCGCGCCTGCGACGCTTTGCAGGGGCGGGGCTTTTAGTTACCCCCTCCCGCCTTCGGCTTCCTCCTCCATCCCGCGAACCCCGGGATGGAGGAGGGCTGGGAGCGGGGGTTGGGAGGAACCATGACAGAATACAACTCACTCGAAAAGATCCGCCTGCAAAAATTGGATGAACTGCGCGCGGAGGGGATCGAAGCCTATCCCACACGCGCCAGGCGGACTCATACCAGCGTTGAAGCGATTGCCGAGTTTGAAGCCAAAGCGAGCGAGCATGCTGAAGTAAAAGTCACTCTCGCGGGGCGCATCCGCGCCACGCGCGTCATGGGCAAAATCTCATTCGCCCATATCGAAGACGGCGCGGGAAAAATCCAGTTGTTCTTTCGCACGAACGAGATTGGCAAGGAACGCCTGGACTTTTTCAACAAGATGTTCGACCTCGGCGACTTCATTCAGGCGGATGGGGTTATGTTTCGCACGAAGACCGGTGAGGTCACGCTTCACGTCCATGACTTCAGCCTGCTCGCAAAATCCGTAAGCCCTCTCCCGGCCTCGAAAGATGAGACACTCGAAGACGGGACCGTTGTCCGTCATGCCGCGTTGGAAGACCCCGAACTGCGCGCACGACAACGCTATGCCGATCTGGCAGTGAATCCCGATGTGCGCGAGACGTTTCGCAAGCGCGCTGGCATCATCAAAGCCTTGCGTGAATTTCTCGATGATAAGGGCTTTCTCGAAGTGGAGACTCCCATCCTACAGCCGTTGTATGGCGGCGCGGCGGCGCGTCCGTTTGTGACTCATCACAATGAACTCGAACAGGATATGTATCTGCGTATTTCCTTCGAGTTGTATCTCAAACGATTACTTGTTGGCAATCTCGAAAAAGTTTATGAGATTGGGCGCGACTTTCGCAATGAAGGCGTCTCGTTCAAACACAACCCTGAATTCACACAACTTGAATTCTATTGGGCGTACGCAGATTATCTGCAAGTGATGGAATTGACCGAGCAGATGGTCTCGTTCACTGCGCAACAAGCGCTTGGGACTCAAAAGATTTCATATAAAGGCAATGAGATTGATTTGACTCCTCCGTGGAAACGACTCGAGATGCGCGCTGGAATCAAGCAGACGAGCGGCATTGACATCGCCGAACATCTAACAGCCGAATCGTTGTTGAATGTGATCAAAGCAAAACACCCCAACAAAACCGCTGATCCCAAATCCACGCGCGGCAAATTGATTGACTTCCTGCTCTCAGAATTCCTCGAGCCGACTCTCATTCAGCCAACGTTTCTGTATAACTATCCACGCGATATTTCTCCACTGGCAAAGTCCATTCCAAATGACGCGCTGACTGTCGAACGCTTTGAAGGTTATGTCGCAGGCTTTGAGTTGTGCAATGCGTTCACTGAGTTGAACGATCCGCTGGATCAAGAACAACGCTTCCTCGAAATGGGACGCGACTACGCCGCTGACGATGCAGAGAAGCACCCCATGGACGAAGATTACCTGCGCGCCATGCGCTATGGTATGCCTCCCAACGGCGGTTTCGGCATGGGTGTCGATCGTCTCACGATGCTGTTGCTGGATAAACATTCCATTCGCGAAGTGCTGTTGTTCCCCGCACTGAGGAATGAAGAATTTGGTCAAACAAAAGAATAACCGCTGAGTCGCGAAGACACGGAGAATATAAAACTCTATGTCCCAGTGTCTCCGTGTCGAGATATTTATGAAAAGATCAGCACTTGTTTTCGGTGATATTCTTGCCATCCTCCTGATCACCCTCATCGGCTTTGCCACACATGGAGAACTGAATACATCCTTTACGGCACGCATGAGCGCGGTATTCTTCCCCCTCGTCATCGCGTGGTTCCTGCTCGCTCCCTGGTTTGGACTGTTTCAACAGGAAATTACATCCAACCCAAAGCAACTATGGCGTCCCGCGCTTGCCATGATCTTCACTGCGCCGCTGGCGGCTCTCCTGCGTGCGATCATTCTCAACTCGGCAGTCCTTCCAATTTTTGCGATTATCCTTGGCGGGACATCCGTATTGGGAATCATTATATGGAGGGCAATCTATTTTCTCTCGATTCGAAATTCTCGCTAAACTTCATTCTTCTTGCTTCCATCCGCTCGCACCTACAGAACAAGATAAACAGCCCGAAAGGGGGAGGATACAGAATCTGTTGCCGGACTGCACGCCGGCGTGATCATGGCGCTGGTTCAAGTTTATGAAAAACGAGATCATAGCTCCACTGGTTGCCCTGCTCGTCACTCAAGTTAATTCGGTCAGGTGTTTCCCAGTTAACGTGAATGAAACTGATCGGCTTCGACTCCAGTAGCAGACTTTGCCTGTGTTCAGACACATCAAAGCGGATAACATACGACTTGCCAAATGGGAAACAATCCGACATCGTTTGGATGTAAACCAATGATTTACTATCAGGCGACCATGAAATCGGGCCCCGCTTCGCATCGGTATGGGCGGCTGGAAGGCGCGTCAACTCACCTTCGTCAAGACTCCATATCACTAAATCATTTTCTCGCCACATAGCGATTTTAGTTTCGTCTGGTGATAACGGACCCTCGCCGATAAATTCTGTTTCTTGAGTCAAAACATCCATACGGTAGATGGGGCGTTCCCAATACCAACACAGCCCATCGGGTGAGCCTTCTCGCGCATCTGTGTAATAAAAGTAACGGCTATTGGGGGACCAATACAATCCTCCCAAGCCATACGCGCCCAAGCCTCCGCAATATTGCAGTTGAGTAGCCAATACAGTTTCAGTCCCATCGCTGATCCGGATAAGTTTCAACCGCTCATAAGCATTGGGACCATCTTCGGTTACCTGAACACAATCATAAATAATGATCTCGACGCGCCAGTTCTTGTCGGGCGAAGGCAACGAAGCGTGAACTTTTGGCTGGACTGTAGAAACCACCGCCTGAACAACGGCGGTCGCTGTTTGGTCGAAATCCGGAGTCGGAGCGAAAGTTTCAGGTAGTGGGTTGAGCCGCCAGAGGTATGTCGCACCAGCCTGATAACCTTCTTGATCGTAAGTGATATTAATCGCCAAAATCTGGTCGGCCGGGTCGCCAGTCGGTTCCAGTGTAAAAATCATCACATCACTCTCACGTTCTTCATCCACTTTCAACTGGCGTCCGCTTAAGGATTCGACAGGCTCTTTGGTCGAGGGTTGCAACATTGCCTGAAACGCTATGATCTCTGTGGAACCGACGATGATAACGGCCTGCGCCTCAGCCGGGAGGCTCGCGGTTGCCAGTAGATCAACCATTTCCTGCGGTGGAACTCCATCCGCATGCTGGACCATGCCACAGCGATAAATTTCGTATCCTCCGCCGGTTGCCAAGATCGCATCGTCGCCAACGATCAGCCAGACGGGCGGCGCTTGTACATCGGGGATTGGGTGTGGATGAGGAGGATTGGTAGGGATTGGCATGGGTGTTGGCAAGGCAAGCCCATTGTAAGTGACGGCAATTGGGGTTAGTGTCGGGCAAGGGAGTGCAGATGGCTCGCCTGTTGGCATCGCCGGCGCAACTGCAGAGATACAGGCTGCAAGGGCGCTGACTGTGATCTGTAGCAAGATCATTCGGATTAGATTGGCTCGCGGAGACATGACTGTTCCTCCTTTCACGGCGAGTACGGAGAGATGAGGCGGCAGGTGGGCGCTAAGTTGATTGTTCCCTGTTCGGGAGTGCACGCAACAGACTGCGCCATCACCAGATATCGAACAAGCATTGACTTGAAATATGGTTTCATTTCAGCCTCCTGCGCTGAGCAACTTGATCATTTGGTTTTGCCTTCCAGGAGCGCGTTTGTAATATCGAGAATATCTTGAACAGTCGGCTTTTGACCGTACCCATTCATAAATGCTGATAAGGATGAACCCGTCTCTTCTCGAAGCATCCAAACACTGAACCCTGGGGCTTGGACACTACAGTCCGCGTACGGTCCTTCAATGCCAAAACCTGTCAGCGTCTCACGGAAAGCGCACAGCTGATTGCTATAACCGACAAGGACAAGAGGATAATACTTCTGAGGCTTATCATGAAGCCATTGGTTATCCACCTGGCTTACCGCATCCTTATCAATCCAAAGCGCCACTTTCGTTTGAGCATGTTGTTTAAAGTCATCTAAACTACTCGTAACCGCGACTTCAGGATGCGATTGCAAATCGTCTAACGAAAGCTGGCCTGGATGTTGAACCAGATAGACAGCCTGAAAAGGCGAGGAAGTAGAAGGATTGCTTCCTTCTTCTATTTCTTTCGCTCGTTCAAGAATGCTCGCCATCAACTCTGGGTCGTTCATTACACTCTCGATCGCAATCTGACCCTCAAAGGATTTATAGTCCATCCCGAAGATGCTGCCATCCGTGTTGAGGACCGCTTCAGACACCGATGGTACATGGATGATAAAAATTGGCCCGACCCAGTCGATCAAGGAATCAGGGAACGCAAACAAAACTACAGTAGCTTCATCGATATTGAGTTTGTAATCGTTCGGGTGACAGTCAACTCTTGCACGCATGTCCTCGGCGGTGAATACAGAGTCAGGCCAGCAATCTGCGATAGAGGATCGGGACCCGCAGCCAGCCTGCACCAATAGTGCGAGGATCATAGTGAAAAAAACTATATTCGATTTCATTACAGTTACTCCATTCTGGATCATGCCTGTTACAAAAGCCCAACCATGGCGTTCAGCCGTTTGCGTAGCACCAGCGGAGCAAATCGGCTACAACACGTGATTCGGAGCGATTAGGTTCCCTTTGCCCTTTTTCGCCATATACGCAGACTTATAACTGCTAAACCACTTATCGCGATCACTCCTACGACTGCCAAGAAAAAATACTGCCAACCAAGTTTCCCTGTATTAGCATTAATAATCTTCCCAGTAGTAATGTCGAAATCCAAAACGTGACCATCGGTGGTATGGATTCTCAAAGTCCGAGTTTCTTGGTCAATCGAATAAGAAGCCCTCCAGATATAGCCGTTTTCATATCTTTCCAGGTTGCCGGGGCACGCAACCAATTCGTTGATATGATAACTTTTGAGTTCCCTGCCTCGCTTGTAAAAACCAAGTCCTATATTGTCACATGCGGAGGACGCCTCAGCCCAGGTAATCAAGTGTTCACCGTCATCGAGGAGAGTTATCCATTCATCTCCCGGAGGCAAATACCAGTCAATCGTCCAAACTAAATTTCCCTCCTGCGAGTAAAGACCGGAGCGTGGATACTTTGCCCGTATCTCAGGCGATGCGACATCTGGTCCGCCTAGTGCATCAGGTACGAGTAACACCAAGACATATTTTCCGTTTGCCGTCTCGATGACGTAGTCAATTAATGGTGAAGGCGGTGTTGCCTTAACAGGTGTTGTATGAGCTGCAAAGACTATGACCAACAAACTAAGCGCAAAGACAGATTGCAATTTGGCAAACATCTGATTAAGCATCGATGCTAGCGCCCAACTCGCGACTAGGCGGCGATCAGCACTGTCAATATTAGGGCAAGCAGTGGAACTACCGCCCAGAAAAGTTTTTTTCTTCATTAGGATACTCCTTTGGGAACATCAGCGAATATTGTTCTGAATGATCGCAAGCAACTCTGCTACAGAAAGATTGTAATAATCCGAGACGATGCGGTCGCCTGCTACATCAAGATAGTCGCCAAACGTGTAGTACTCATAATCAGCCTGAACTTCATATACGCCGCCAGGTTTTCGCACTGTCACGTAGTCCAGCCCCTTGTGCAGGAGAAACATAATCGCCCGCTGACCCAACTGAATTTGAGCGCCATGGCTGCTAAAAGCACATTCTTCTCCAATACATCCTCCATCGGTGCGGACCAAGATCGTTGTCTCAGCGGAAGCCCCTTTCAGCACACACTCGACTTGCACTGCTGTGTCGGTAACAACCCAAGCCCCTGTTTCCCAGTTCCCGAATGGCGGGTCAAAATGACCGATGGAGGGACCAACCACTGTTCCCAGAATGATGAGATCGGCTTCTCTGGTCATATCTTCCGGGCTTCTTATCATCAGATCGGGATGTACTGTCGGCAGAATAGGTGGAGTCGGCGCGGGATCAGGGAGAACGTCACAGGGAGGCAGAGTTCCGGTGAACGAATCAAGTGTCGGCGTGAATGATGCGCTTCCAGTCGCAGGAATCAATTGCCAGATATAAGTCACGTTTCCCAAAATTTTCCCTTCTTTGAAATCCATAGAAACGCGAAGGAATTGATCCTTTGTGTAGCCAAACGGTTCGAGCGTAAAGACAGCTGTATTGCCTTCCGTTTTGCCATCAACTCTGAGGCTTCGTGTATTGAAGCCACGTGGAGCGTCGTTCACGATCTTCACCTGAATCCCTGTGATAGATTTCGTACCGACAATGACGACTTGCTCGTCAGCCCGGAAGGTGGCAGTGGCGAGTTGGCCGGCTTGCAAGAGTGCATCCACATCTGACGAGAAATCCTGTCCGTTGGCAAGATGGAAACTTTGCAATGTCCCCTTAATAGCTTTGCCCTGAATGATGAGCCAGATGGGGGGCAATTGCGCATCCCCAACTGGCGCGGAGGTCGGGAGAGCAATCCCCTTATATGTGGCAGGCAAAGACGGCGGCGATTGGGATTGAATAACGAGCAATACAAGCACGATGAGTGCAAGGATTGCGGCCACTGTCAAAACGACCTTTTTCATGGCATCTCGCTTTCTGACCCTTGTGGTCTCAATTAATTTTGAGACTTTGGGGGCTAAGGTTGTTCAGCAATTATTCAAGGTGAGCCGCCCTGCCGGGCTAGAGGCGGCTCATTTCGATCTTTACTGGCCGGCACAGTGACGCGCCCACAGTGACGGAAGGGGTCTGCGGCCCCACTCCGTCACCCACCGCGCAACCTCTACTTGCGACCGCCGCGCAGTTGAACCTTCTGCTCGACGAATCCAAAGCTGCACTCGAATATGCCGCACGAGAACGTAAAGGTCACCGTCATCGTCTTGCCGCCAGCGAACTTGCCGTTCTGCGGGAAGACGTCCGCGGACCAGGTGTGGGACGCTCCATCGCACGTGCCAAAGTCGAAGAAACCGCCGGACCCCAAGATGGCGAACCGACCGACGTTTTGGCGGGCGTCTACGAACACATCGATAAAGTCACCGTTGGTGCACGTGTAGGTCCCGGAGATCGTCGCAACCCCGGTGCGGGCATTGACCCGGCCGAAGCGGTTCACGGTGATGTCCACCGTCGGCGGCGGCGGGAGCTCATTGAACGAGATGCTCAAGAGCCCCCCGTTGCCAGCCCCGTCCAACTGGTCGTCGATGGCCAGCACGTAGTATGTTGTTCCCGCGGCCGCGAAGAAGGCCACAGTGCCCGGCCCGCACGCCAAGGTCTGGAGGTTACCCTGGCTGCCCACCCCGACCAGGACGCCAGCGGAGTAGTTGGACTGCGAGACATCGATCACGACCCCGGTGTCAGAGCCGTCGAGCGCATACCACACGCTGGCGTCGGTTGCCGGCGCGCCGCACGACGCGTTCAGCTGAGCGTCATCGGCGTCCGTGGTCGCGCTGGTGGTGTCGAGCACCTCGCTGACCCCGATGGCGACCAGTGTGGCACCGGCGAACGTGTCGTTGGTCGGCGAGGCGGCCAGCGCAACCGGAGCGGAGACCCCGAGGGCGCTGAGCGCGAGGGCTAAGACAGCAAGTAG
>CAZIYY010000190.1:0-8311 GCA_964543585.1 uncultured Anaerolinea sp.
GCACAGTAGTTTATCTTGTTTAGTCCTACTGTCCAAATTTTGGGGTGCATTACAGATACCCTCTTCCATCCCAACCTCCATTATGCAGCGTGGACAGCGATTAACCTAGAGAATATTACAAAAGTTCCAGCAGAGAAAGCTTTAGCCTTGGCAGACCAGCAGCAGGGTAATAATTTTCGTCATAGTGTGGAGAATTGTAATATAACCGTATCTATCTGGCCCTGGGGCAATGAGCGCAGTGACTGGTCGGTGTTGTATAGCGGCCATGATAGTGTTTGGCTTTGGATTCCTACAGATAGATAATGTGGTTTTCTGAGACTACAAATGTGCTTCAAGCCTACACTTTTGGAATGCTATCTTTGCCTTGCTTAGGTATAGAAGAAATGGTGACCCAGACAACGGGCGAAGAGCATGATCACCACTAATGGAAGAAATATATGAACCTCAAACGCATCCTCCTTATTCTGGCGGGGATCATAGTCGCAGTCTTCGCTTGCTTGTTTTTGCATTTCTGGCTACTAGATCAGCAGGAACAGTATCGAGAGCCGCCGCCTTACCCAACTAATCTGGAGGACTTTAACACCATTGAAAGCGCCGCCATAGATCCCGCCACCTTGCTGGATGATATACGCAGCGGAAAGAAATTGGTTCTTCAGGTTCAGGCAGACACACCGGATAACCCGCCCTTCCTGATGCCGATTGGCTGGTCGCAACATGATTTTCTGGATGTTGCCCAAGCCTACCAGAAAGCCATTTGGCAGGATGACCCCAACCTGTGGCATCTCTTTAAAGCATCATTTTATACTAAGTGTGATAACGCTAGTGGTAAATTTGGAGAAGTAGATTTCTATTATTATCAGGAAGCCACAAAGGATGGAGAAAGCGTGTATTCTGTGCGTGCGATCGAGATTCACCCGGAGTATGGCTATCTGGACTGGGGTGGGGATACCTTCTATCCCCGTCCCAGGTTTGGCGGGTGGACAGCGATTGACTTGGAGAGTATTACAAAGGTCCCGGCGGAGCAAGCCCTGGCTCTGGCTGACCAGCGCGGCGGCAAGGATTTTCGTAATCAGGTAAATAATAAATGTAATATAAGTGTATACATATTTCCCTGGGCGTTTGAGCGCAGTGACTGGTCGGTGTGGTACACCGGAAAACTAGTACCGAAATTTGGATCCCCGCAAAGTAGGCTGGGTAAATTTCTGGGGCTTGATTCACATTGCACCCAACCTCCATTCCCTTCCCGACCTTCACGCCTACTGCAACTGTGCCGTCCTCCTTCGCAAACGCGACCTTTGTGTATGATGGTGATGGGAAAAGAGTGAAGTCCACCCTCAATGGCACGATAACAACTTATTTCGTTGGCGCTCACTACGAAGTGACCAATGGAGTCGTTACCAAATACTATTATGCTGGCGCGCAACGCATCGCGATGCGAACCAACGGCACATTGAATTACCTGCTTGGAGATCACTTGGGCAGTACATCTCTCACGACGGATGCCAATGGACAGAATCCCATTGAACTGCGTTACAAAGGCTGGGGAGAGGTGCGCTATTCGTCAGGCAATATGCCAACCAAATATCAATACACAGGGCAATATTCGTACGCCAGCGATTTCGGTTTGATGTTCTACAACGCTCGCTGGTTCGCTGGTACGATAGCTCGCTGAGGAGGTTCAATCAACCTGATACGATCATTCCAGAGCAAGCGCAAGGCGTACAAGCTTGGGACAGATACGCGTACACCAACAATAATCCGATTCGATATAATGACCCATCGGGACATACAGTCCCATGTGGGATTATAGGTTGCGCATTTATGAGTTGGTGGAATGGAACAGATGTTGGGTATACAGGCTCAGGTTGGGGCCACGGCCTAAGGCAATTAATATTCAACGCATCTGGCATGACTAAAGATGCAGATAGTCTAACAAAAGTAATAACTCTTTCATTACTACACTCCGATAGTGCATATCTTACCGGGGATATTTTGGAGAAAGTTCGCCAGGACCCAGCACAGCAAAATTTCGAGAGCACACTTATAAGCGATATTACGTCAAAACATGAATATGGTAATGAGCCTTTTACCTATTCTAAGGAATCGCTTGATCAAAAATTTGGTGGATCAAGAGCAGCAGGTAGTATCTCAGATTTTAGCAAGACTGGCAAAAACCCGCTCTCCTGGACTCTACGTCACGCAGACGTTTATGCTTTTGCAAACGTGAATACAGAAGGTGACATACATATTTCTTACGAGATCAGAGGTGATCGGCTCGACCTTAGTCCTAAAAAGTACAGGTCCTTCTGGTATAACGTAGATTCGGTAGTGCTTGGTGTCCCGTTTCATATAATTCTTGGTGGTAACGATCAATTGAGGGTGTATGCTAACTGGCAGACTAATCAATATAATTGGTCTCTGCAAATTGGAAAACCAAGATAAGGTGCATTATGAGAAACTCGCGGTGGATCTTACTATTAATTGTTTGTTTCGTTTATCTAGGCGGTTGTCGTGCATGGGGTCTGCAAAGGTTCAAAAGCGAAGATCCGTTTTACGCACATTATGACGATGGGGCGGATGCAGATCGTTTCCCACTCATAAAACCTTATGATGCTATAAAGGTTAGTGAAAAAAACGGCTGGATTGTTTCTTTGAAGATTTTGTCAACAAACCCTGATAGCAACATCTTTGGTTACCATCAACTGGTGGATGTAAAAAAAGTAGCCATTAAAAATGACGTGATTATGGCGTACACTCCTTATATTGATCCTTACGCTGAAGGGAATGGAGAGATGGTATTACATTGGTTTGTTATTGTTCCTGACCAGAAAATAGAAACCGGCTTTGAAAATGAAAAGGATTTTCTTGTATATATCAAAGGGTACAATATAACCGAACCTCTTTGGTTGGGCACAGACTTCCTCTTCGACCAATTTTACGAGACAGGTTGCCTGGATTGGATACCAGATTGTAAGTGATTTGGTTATGCTCGGCGGTGGCATCAAGTCCCCGCCGAGTTTGTTTTCGTGGTTCGATAAAGATCTGAGGAGACGCCGCTGCCTTCGGACACTCCACCCGTCCCTGTACTATTTGCCAATGCTACCTTCACGCCGCTTCATGACGCCCATATCTTCAACACCAACCCAGCCAACAACTACGGCTCAGCCACCACTTTGGACATATCCCCTTTTGCCGCGTGTGCGCTCATCAAAGCGCGATAAGCAGTTTCAGGTTTTTGACCAAATGATACCCAGCGTTCGCCCCATTTCAAAATATCCAACCAGCGACCTTCCTCTTGCAACAGAGCCAACAAGCGAGCCATCTTCTGTTCATAGACGGCCTGCAAATGTTCCCTTTCTAGAAGAACCCAATCCTCGTAGTAGCCCGGCAACAACTCCCCCTCGTACAGCGACAGCGCGTTCATCAAATCCTTTGAGGAGGCATTTTCATCAATATTTCTTATCGTTGCCACATCAAGAGAATATTTCGGCTCGGGGTTGAAACTTACGTGGATGTCATCCGCCACGATATATGCATCTGATTTGCCTTTTGCTGACGCGGGTTCAATTGCTTTGCGAATTTTCCAAAGTGCATGACGGAGATAATCACGCGCGCCATCCTCCCATCCTCCGTCGAATCGGGCCAGAGCAACCCCGCCAGTTTCTCACGGCGATGTGACGTTCCCGCCGTCAGAACCAAGTACGCAAACAATCCCTGTGCGGGACGCGAGGATATCGCGACAGGCTTCCCGTCGCGCTTAACCTCAAACGCTCCGAGCGCACGAACTTCAAGCATACTTTTCGGACAGAGTATAGCATTTTGGTCTGGTAAATACAATCAGCGAATTGCATCATTGGTGCAACGTATAAGCGAAATTCATTGGTACTCGTGTAAATGTGTTCAAGTTCCATGAGAAATGGTTATACCTCCAAACCAAACGAGGCAGGATATTACCGGAGAAGTGTGAAGCAGTGATCAGTTTGGGATTCTGAGGGTCGCAGAATTACGGAAGCCAGATATTGACCGGGGTGGAAATACACGGCGCATCTCGATTGCTGAAAGCGCTGAAGGTCACGTAAAAGGAGCGGGAGGTCATGCCAATTGCTTCTTCAGCAGATTTATAAGGGGCATCAAAATGTAAATCCTTTGTCTCCACGGCGCTCGCAATGGCGCCAAGAGACGAAAGCTGGTCCTTGTTGTCCAGAACGATAAAATCGATCTGGCTATCCTTCCCGCAACTGACCAATTTATCGTTGATCAAATCCACCTTTTTGAGATACCGAACGATAAATTGTCTCTCAGGATAAACCATAATGATTTCCAGAAAGTTATCACTTTCCGGCTCCGGCTTTGCGCTGAATAGCAGCATGCGAGGAGAGCCATACCAGTGGAAAATATCCTGCAAGCCAACATTTCTTAGCAGGTTTGTTTTCTCGGTTCCTTTATTCTGGATATGTATATGGATCAGGTGGACGATATTTTCAGGGGACCTGGTATAGAAGGCACCCTCTGCCACAGTCTGCGGATAAAGAGACCAGGCAATCCCGTTGCAAACCCCGAAATCACAACTCCCGTTTTCAGAAACTTTCACAATGGAAAAGCCTGACATTTGCTCCACGAATTGTCTGGCTTCCTGCCAGGTCGTTTTGCCGGGAGTGATCCCGCCCCAGCAAGGCAGGAGGCAATCAAACGTTCCCCGAATCCAGAGTTGCAATTTCTCCATGCCAGCCTCGGGAGAAAATGTGGGGAAAGGCGTCCATACCGGGGAAGAGGCAAAAATTGGCGCGGGCGTTGGGGTTGAAGTTAATGATTGGTTTGAAGGCGCAATTGTTTCCGTCAGTAATGGGCTGGTGATTGGCGGTGTCTCAGGGTTTGCAGTTTGAGAAACGGTTCGGTTTGATGAACAACTCATCAAAAATAAAAATAAGAAAACAGCTTGAAATTTTTTCACGGGTTATTTTTCTCCAATTTCTACCAGCCAGAGATTTGCTTCCACATCCAATACCAAAATTGCAGATGTCGTTCGTTTCGATACAACTATTTACCTTCGATTACATCCCTGACCGTCAGCACATGCACATTGTTTTGGCTTTGCTCTTCGCCCAGCCACACAATAAATTTCTGCAACACATCCGGCTTGACTGAAAAAAAGTCGCAGGAGTCACAGACGTGATGAAAGATCAGAATGATCCAACCGCCGCCATTATTCCGAATCTCAGCCACGTAGCGCCTTAATTTTCCAACTGTGGTATCGCTGACAATATACGGATAAGCGCTCAACGCATAGCGATCGGCAGGCGGGATGCCTCCCACGCCTCCGACCACGGAACGCGCGCTGCCGTATCCACATTCTTTCACGATCGCTTGGGCAGCCGCGTCAAAGGACCCGTAAGGATAGGCGAATGAAGTTACATCAAAGCCATGATCCATTAGGTTCCGGCGATCCTCGCAGACCTCGCGCCTACTGCTATCAGCATCCAGTTCGGTAAGCTTGGTGTGATGCAAAGTATGCCCGCCAATTTCGTTGCCTGCCGCTGCTAACTGGCGCAACTGATCCCAACTCATATAGCCGTCCTGACCCGTCAGCCCGCTGGCAATGTAAAAAGTTCCAGTCAGCCCATTTTCTTCGAGCCACGCGCCCGTCGCGAAGTTATCTTCATCGCCATCGTCGAAAGTGAGGGAGACGACCGTCCTGCCGCCCAATGCCCGGGTGGGGACGACAGACACAGTCGCAGGCTCCGCGGATTTGCATCCACTCAGCAGCAATATGAAGATGACGACGGGGAAAAGAATCCGCACAGGTCTTTTCATTACATTCCTTCGCTCCAATTCATCAAATAGATACAACTATTTGCCTTCGATAACATCTCTGACCGTCAGCACATCCACGTTATTTTTGCTTTGTTCCTGGTCCAGCCATAGGATCAATTTCTGCAAGACGTCAGGTTTGACCGAATAATAGTCGCAGGAGTCGCACACATGATGAAATGTCAGGATGATCCAGCCGCCACCATTGCTTCGAATCTCAGAGATGTAGCGCCGTAATTTTCCAAACGTGGTGTCGCTAACAACATATTGATAGGCTTTCAAGGCATAGAGATCGGCAGGCGGGATTTCTTCCAGGTCTCCGCCTCCGGAACGCGCGCTGCCATATCCACATTCCTTCACGATCGCTTGATCCGACGCGTCAAGATATCCGTAAGGATAGGCAAATGAAGTCACATCGAACCCATGATCCATTAAGTTCTCGCGATCTCCGCAGATTTCGCGTCTTTTAGCATCGACATCCAATTCGGAAAGATGTACGTGATGCAAAGTATGCCCGCCAATTTCGTTGCCTGCCTCTGCCAACACGCGAAGCTGGTCCCAACTCATATAGCCGTCCCCGCCCGTCAGCCCGCTGGCAATGTAAAAAGTTGCAGTCAGCCCATTTTCTTCGAGCCACGCGCCTGCCGCGAAGGCATCCTCATCACCATCGTCGAAAGTGAGGGAGACCACCGTCCTGCCGTCCAATGCCGGGGTGGGGACATCAGGCGCAGTCGCAGGTTCGGCAGAGTTGCATCCAGTAAATAACAGTATACAAATGACGATGGGGAAAACAATCCGCACAGATCTTTTCATTACATGCCTTCGCTCCGATTCATCGAACACGTCTAATATTGATTTTGGAAATATGCCGCGATCAAATCCGAAATATCCGCAGTAGTATTCTGGCGCGCGACCGCGAAGAAATCATAGGCGCTGGCGCGCCCGCGCCCGTAACGGGAGGTGTAATCTTTCAGGAAAGCATAGAAGGCATCGTCACCCATGCGATAGTTCAAGGCTTCGAGGAAGTTCGCACCATTGAGATACGCCGCATTGACGTAGGTGCGGAACGTCCCGCCGTCATAGATCGTCGTATCCACATAACCCGAAGGACCAAAATAATTTACACGGAAGTTCCACCACCAGTCGAGGGAGTTTGGATAGATATATTTGTAAAAAATTGATTCGCTATAAACCGCCATGGCTTCGTCGAGCCAGGGTTCCATTGCCTGGTCGCTTCCCACCAGACCAAACCACCATTGATGCGCCATCTCGTGCACCCCGATCGCCACGAGATTACTGCGCGCCGAACCATTATACTCATCGTAAAATTTTGACGCCAGAAATACAAGACCATCATATTCCTGTCCATCGTTTAAATCAGATTGCACGATGCTCAGACTTCCATACTGATACGGACCAAACTGCGACTCAAACAGACCGACCGCGCGGACTGCCGCATTCAGGATCGCCAGCCCTTCATCATCATATCCTGGAAAATAATACGCACGCATCGACGCCGCCCCCACAGCTGAATCCACCATAAGGAACTGGTCGCTGGCTGACAGTGCGAACGTGCGCGCGCCCAGCAAACGATAACGCGTCCATTCGCCGTTGGGTTCGTCGAGTCCGCTCGCGGCAATGGTGATGCCCGTATCAATCGTTTTGACGTTCACTTCGAAGTCAGATGCATCATAAACAAGATGTTCGCCCAAATGCCAGGCGTCATGCAAGATCCAGCCATTGTTATACGGAACGATGAACGGATACCAATCCGTCAAGTTGACCTGGCTCGAGTCATAGCCATAGGGATGCTCTTTTGCTTTCGCTGGAATGGCAATACGGAAGCGCATCGCAAGATTTGCTTGAGCGTTTGGTGCAAGAGGCTGAGGTAAATATACAGTAAGCCTTTGCCCGCTCAAATCATAAGTGAGAGAAACGGCATCCAGCAAAATGTTTTCGAGTGTGAAGCCGCCTTTGAGGTTGGGTTCAACGGCCATGACCAGTTCATTCAGAGATACGCCCGTCTGGTTTGTGTAGCGGATTGTTTCATCCACCGCAAGTTGATGACCGTAATAATCGAGCAGGGCGAACAGTGTGTATTGCGTACGAGCAGAGGACGGAGGCGCTGTCGGTGACGGGAGAGTCGTCGCGGTAAATTCAAGTGTTGGTAGAGGCGTGTCTGTTGGCGGGAGTGCGGTAAAGGTTGGAACTGTAGGCGTTGGGACGGGTGATTCGAACGGAGACAGAGTCCCCGAAAGAGGTTGAAAAGGCGTGGATGTAGGCATCGCGCTTGGGTTCGCGGTGACCAGCACAAAGGGCGCGGGAGGCGGCGCGGCAGGTATGATTCCGCATGAGGAGAGAATCCAAATAAAAAGAATACAAAGGATACCAAGAGTCTTATTCACTGAAAGCCACCAAATCATGTCACCCTGATCCCTTCGACAGGCTCAGGATAAACTCCGCGAAGGGGCTCAATCTATTAGCAAAGAGACTCTTCGGTCGC
>CAZIYY010000191.1:0-349 GCA_964543585.1 uncultured Anaerolinea sp.
CAAAGGCTCACCGACTGCAAGAGACCATTTAGAAAGATCATCGGATCACCTGCGCGCTTATTTTATCCAACAAAAAATCAACCAGGTAATGATTCACTTCCTCAGCCGCATCGAGTTGCACCCAATGTGTGGCATCGGGAAACAGAATTAAATTGCCTTCATCGCAATAATCCATGCTCGGGCGCGCCATGCGGTGACTGAGCGCGGAGTCCTTCATGCCCCACATCATCAAAGTGGGGACTTTGACGCGTAGGTTCATTGATATACGTGTTTGATCACGCGCCCCCGCACGATACCAGTTGATCATAGCGGTCATCGCGCCGGGCTGCGACCAGGCTTCCTTATACTT
>CAZIYY010000191.1:359-8258 GCA_964543585.1 uncultured Anaerolinea sp.
ATATCCTCATTTGTAAACGTGCGTATCTTGCCACTGCCGCGCAACGCACGGACTGCGCCGCGCCATTCATCGGCGCGCATACCTGCCTCAGGCAGCCACGGCAATTGAAAGAAGAACACGTACCACGAGCGGCGCAACTGTTCGAGGTCGCGTTGCAGGAATCGTTTCATCACTGCGGGATGTGGCGAATTGAGAATCCCCAGGCGATGTAATTTTTCGGGATGTTGATTCGCCAACACCCACGCGACCGCAGCGCCCCAATCATGTCCCACGAGATTGACTTTGTCATAATCCAATGCGTTGATCAAACCGAGGATGTCTTCCACCAAAGTGTAAACACCATAAGCCTTTATGCCCCCGGGCTTATCGCTCAGGTTATATCCGCGCTGGTCAGGGATGATAACGCGGCATCCTGCCTCCACCAAAGCGGGGATCTGTTTTCTCCACCCATACCAAAATTCAGGGAATCCATGCAGGAGCAGCACGGGTGCTCCGCTTTTTGGGCCTGCCTGTACGACGTGCAATTTGATGCCGTTCGTTTCAACGTAACTATGTTCCAATTCCATGGGAAGTGTACCTGCCTCCAAACAAAACGAGGCGGGATTTTACCAGAGAAATAGAGGCTGGAAATGTTTCTTATCAACTCTTAACAGAAATATCTGATTTACTCCAAAGAGCCGCGATTTTTTACCGATTTGCTTCACCCAATTTTGAATCGTCTTTTTGACCCCCGCCCATTTTGTTTCCCATAGCATTTTGGGGATACGTTCGTTTTCAGCATCGCCAAAATAGATTGCAAGCGCGGCGCCGCCTGCGAGATCGTATCCGCTTTTCCGAAAGTATGACGCTGTTTTCCTGGGGACATCAGCCCGATTTTTTTCCCAGCCCCTTCAAATGGAATTTCATTTTTGCCTCAGAACCGCAATTGACGCAGACTGCGTCCGCGTCCGCGATGCGCATTACTGAGAATTCCGTTGCCCTTTTTATTTTCGCAACCAAATTGAAGTAGAATTCATTCAGCAGCACAACACGATATCTTGTCTTGCTTTAATCCAAAACAGAGGCTTATCAATGACCACACCTGACTGGGTACAAGACGCAGTATTCTATCAAATTTTCCCCGACCGTTTTGCGCGAAGCCAGCGCATGCCCGATATCGGTTTCGAGCCATGGGATTCTCCTCCGACCGTGCATGGATTCAAAGGTGGTGATCTCTATGGCGTCGCGGAGAAATTGGATTACCTGAAAGATTTGGGGATCACGGCCCTTTATCTCAACCCGGTATTTGCCTCGGCGTCGAATCACCGTTACCACACCTACGATTATTACAACGTTGACCCGTTGCTTGGCGGCAATGACGGTTTACGGTTTTTGCTCGATGAAGCGCACAAGCGCGAGATGCGCGTGATACTGGATGGTGTGTTCAACCACGCTTCGCGCGGCTTCTGGCAGTTCCATCACGTTCTTGAGAATGGGATCGGTTCGCCATATAAAGATTGGTTTTATTTCGATACAGGGCGACTGCATGGACGCCGCCCCTGGGGAGCCTATCCGAACACAGCCGAATTGCGCGCCCTGCAAAGCGGGGAGGACAGCCTGAAAGCCATTGGCTATCGCGCCTGGTGGAATCTGCCTGCCCTGCCCAAATTCAACACGAGTACGCCCGCCGTGCGAAAGTTCATCTTCGATGTGGCAAAACACTGGGTCACGTTCGGCATTGACGGCTGGCGGCTGGACGTGCCCGGCGAAATTGACGACGATGCCTTCTGGCAGGAATTCCGTTACCGCGTAAGACAGGCGAATCCGCAGGCTTATATCGTCGGCGAGATATGGCATGAGGCGCATCGTTGGCTGCACGGCGATCAGTTTGACGCAGTAATGAATTACCTTATCACTGCCGCCGCCTTGAGTTTTTGCGCAGGTCACCATCTCAACGTGAACGTTGTCCAGCAGGCGGGCGGATTGAAAGACCGCGTCCACAGATATATGGATGCGGTCGGTTTCGCCAATGAAGTTGAGCGCGTCATGAATTTATACAACCCTGAAATCACGCGTTCACAACTCAACCTGCTTGACAGCCACGATATGCCGCGCTTCCTCTCCTGCGCGAGCGGCGACAAGAATTCGCTCAAACTTGCATGGCTATTCATCATGACCGTTGACGGCGCGCCTTGTATTTATTATGGCGACGAAATTGGCGTGGACGGCGGGCACGACCCCGACTGCCGCAAATCCTTTCCGTGGGATGAGGGCAAATGGGATAAGGATTTACTTGGCTACGCAAAAGATGTGATCACATTGCGGACGAAGAATCCTGCGTTGCGGCGCGGCGATCACAAACGTTTGATTGCGGTAGATGGGCTCTATTGTTACTCGCGCACACTCGATGATAAGACTTTCATTGTGGCGTTGAACGCGTCAGAATCGCCTCACCAGGTCGAAGTCCAGTATGACGCGAAGCGGAGTCCCAAAGCGATCTTTGGTCAGACATCTGATATATCAACGCAGGATGGCAAACTTAAGTTTAGCATTCCGCCAAGAAGCGGAGTGGTGTTGAACTAAACGAGTAGCGCAAGATGCCATCTTGCGCTATGTTTTTTAACTTGGCGGGTTTTGGCAGTTTTGAGTCTGGCTTTGGCAGTTCGGATTTGACATACTTGAGAAAATTCCCATAACGAAAATCACCCGCCTGGGTTTGATTATTTGTAGGGAAAGGAGAATCGCATGGCAACCGAAAACGCACAGGAAACCCTGAAACGGATTCTGGATGGCTTGAAAAGCGCTGATGCCACAGATCAGTTAGCCGCCATCCGGGAACTGGAATCAATCAAGTACAGCAGTGAAGCGATTGTGACGCAACTGGAAAAACTCGCGCTCAACGGGGAGGGCGCGGCGCAGAAATTTGCGCTTGCCGCGTTGAATCTTACAACCAGCCAATTTGTCGCTTCCAGGCTTTCGGATATATCCAAACCCAGCCGCTCGTTGATTTTGAGGGAAGTTGAGAACTGGCAGGAAGATGGACTGCTTGAATCACAGCGCGCAGAAATCATCAAGCGGCGTTATGACTTCGATATCAAACCTGGCGTTCCTGTCAAAGCAATGACGCCGGCGGTTGAAGCAAAACCGGCGCAACCAATTTCATCTGCTCCCTCACCTGCACTTGCGCCAGGTGCAAGTGTCGATCAAACTCAGGGCAAGCCTGTTCCTGCGCCACAACCGCTGCAACCCCAAGCCATTTCTACGCCCCAGCCTGCCGAACCTCGCCCCTCGCTGACGCAAGTCTTGTTAAGCGAGACAAGTGTCCGCATTTATTTATATCTTGGGGCGTTCTTTGTAATCGCCTCCGCCGCGATCCTGGCTGCGCTGGTGCAAGCGGCACGCCTGCCCATATTACTGATAGCAACTCTCGTCTTTGCCGGGGGCGCGGTTGGATTCAAAAAGCGCCTTCCACAGCCCAGTTTTGCATTTGCCATCGTCTTCTCGTTCCTGCTCCCCATTGATGCCGGCGTGATCGCAGATTCGCTCAACTTATCCGCGCGGGGCAATGATTTGTATTGGTCAGTGGTATATATTTTGATGGCGTTGATCTGGACAATCGGCACGTGGTTCTACGAATCAAGAATGTTCAGCATCGCATCCTTTATCGCGCTCACTGGCAGCGCCATTTGGCTGAAGGACGCGCTCAATTTATCAGGCGATTGGGCCGCCTGCTCAATGGGTCTCTCCAGTTTGATCGGTTTGCTCGGCGTATATATTCTCAAAAACTGGAAGGATCAAAAGTTCGCACAGCCGCTTTTCTTTACGGCGCAATTCCTGCAGGGGATTACCTTGTTTATTTCGCTGGGGATGATCGTGGTAAACGTGTTCGAATCAAATGTGACATCAAGCGCATGGATCGCGCACACATTGACCTGGCTCTTCGCCGCCTCTTTCTACGCCGCAAGCGATATCATGTTCCCATTCGTTCCTTTCCCGTGGATGTCTGCCGCGTCGCTCTTATTCATGCCTGGGCTTTTCCTCTCCGCCTTCAAGACAACCCCGCCGGTACAAATTATAGGCTGGTGGGTTTGGGGCTCGCTCATCGCTTTGGGCAGCGAACTTGCTCAATTCACAAAGAACGAACGCGTTCAAAAATATAACTTCCCGTTACTGTCAGTATCACTGCCAATATTCGTGGTCGCCATCTTCTGGGGCTTGATCGAAAATATCCAATACAGTTTCGCCGGATTGCTTGGCGCGTTTGTCGTTTATACCCTCATCCATGCCCTGCGCCCGCGCTGGTACGTGTGGCTGACCGCGCTCATTGCTGGTTTAGGCGCCTACTTCGCGTTCTTCGCGCTGCCATTCATGGATAAGGCAAATATCGATTTCAGTTATCAAATGCTGGGCGCGAGCGCGCTTTTGCTCATTCCTGAATTGTTCTTCAAACAGCCGCTCAGATTTGAGCGCGAGTCGAACTGGCCCCCTGTCTTTCTAGGAATATTGATCACAGGCTTCAACATTTTGTTCGCGCACAGCTACTTGCTGGCAGGCGAAGATTACTTCGGCAGCGCCGCCGTTATCATGGGCGTATATGCAATTTTGCTTGCAGCCCATGCGCTTAGGTTCAAACAGCCGCTCATTGGATATTTATCCGCCGCCTCCATCGCGCTGACCATCGTCTACGCGCTCGTCCATATCCATCGCGATGTATGGCTTCCCGCGCTCGCTGTGCTTACAGCAATTTATTACGCGTCAGGATTCGCGTTTGCCCGCAGAGAACAAACTAAAAATTGGGGTGCGATGCTCATCAACAGCGGGTTAACCCTCGGCGCAATTATTTCCCTGATTGCGCTCATCGCCCTCAAGCCCGCGGGCGGATGGTACACACTCGTCATCGCCGCTTTGTTCGTTGTAGAGATGTTCACGCGCCGCAATGGATATTTGGAATTGTTCGTTGAAACATTGCTCAGCATCGCGCTGATTATCGTTCTCAACGATTTCAAAGTCCATGAAATTGGTTACTACTTCTTCGGCTTGAGCCTGGTGTGGCTTGCCAGCGATGCGCTTCTTAAACTCACGTTCAAAGACAGGAAGATTCAGCTCATCACCTGGTTTGCAGGCGGCATGTTGACCGTCAGCGCGGTGGGAACAATCGTTATCATTGGATTCGCATCCGCCCCAGCCGCGTTCTGTTTTGCCGTTTATACAGCCTTCTTCGCCGCCTACGCGTGGGCTTATCGCCAGCCGATGCTTGGATATCTGTCCACTGCCAGCGCGGCCATGACTATGTTCTACGCGCTGGATTATTTCAACATCATCACATGGCTGCCGATCTTCACGGGCTTGTCAGTGGCTTATTATTTTGCAGGCTTCTTTACTCGCAAACAAAGCGCGGGCTGGTCTGAGGTGTTCCGTTACAGCGGGCTGGCGCTTGGGAGTTTGGTCGCGTTCATTGCATTGATCAACCTTGAAGCCACTGGCGGCTGGTACGCGCTCATGGTCGGCTTGCTATTCGTCGTCGAAACAGTCACCAGTCTCAATGGATGGTTCGAGGCGGGCGTCCCCGTCATGTTCAGCGTCGCGGCGTTCTTAATCCTGCTTGATTTCAAGATCAATGAATATTCATATATCCTGCTGGCGTTGAGCCTCGTTTGGCTGGGCGGGGATGTGGTCTTTCATAAAACATTCAAGGAGCGCAAACTTGAATTGCCGGTGCAATTGGTTGGCGCTGCAATTGCCGCGCTGAACTTCTGGTCGCTCCTGTTCGGGGCGTCCATCGAAGCAACGATTTGTTTTGGTGGATACACACTCTTCTTCGCGGTCTATGCCTGGCTGTATAAAAAACCCCTGCTCGGGTATGCCTCCACAGTTTCGCTGGCGCTGGCAGGTTTCTTCACCCTGCGCGCCGCACATATGAGTGGCTGGCTGTTTGCCTTGATTGCCATCGCCGCGCTATATTACGCAACGGGATTTTTCATGCGCCGCGCAAATACTGCAAACGGCTGGGATGCGATGTTCCTGTTAAGCGGGCTTGGGCTTGGGACAATTGTAGCCCTTGCGGCGCCGTTCCAGGACGGTCATGCAGAGAAGACCGTCCCGATTGCCATCGCGGCAACATTATTTGCAGTGGAAGCATTTGCGCGTCGCAACGTATGGCTGGCTTTCCCTGCAAACGCGCTGTACCTGATTTCATATTTCACTTTGCTAACCGAGTTGAATGTGGCTGAACCTCAATATTTCAGCATCGGCGCGGCATTGCTGGGTATGCTCATGAACTATCTGCTGGTGCGCGCCGGGAGTAAGACGGGCGCATTCATCATGGGCGCGATCTCGCAACTGGTCCTGCTCGGCACTACATATATTCAAATGATTAGCGAGTTGAACTTAAGTTTCTTCTTCGTCTTATTTGTTCAATCGCTGGTAATACTTGCGTATGGCATCACGATGCGTTCGCGCAGCCTGGTCATTGCGCCAATTTCATTCGCAGTGCTTGGCACGGTGACAGTGGCATATTATGCCTTGAAGAACCTATCGCTGGTATTGATCATTGGCGTGACCGGCATCATATTATTGATACTCGGCGTTCTGGCGGTGCTGATGCGCGAAAGAATCACCATGCTGGCAGAACGGTTCAGCGATTGGAACGCGTAAAAGCAGGTGAACTATGGATGAAAATCCCAACTACAACCCTTTTGATGAGGATAACCAGAACACACGCGCTGGAAATGATAATGCCCCCATCTTCATGGGAGATGATCCTAATTTCAGACCCATTGACCCGGGCAATGAATCAACGCGAACCCTCAGATGGATTATTATCCTCGCGGGGGCTCTCGGATGCTGTGTTCTTCTTTTCGCATTCGCTTTCTTTCGTCTCAGTTCAGGCCCGTTGATTGCCCAATATTTTCCGTCCCTGACGCCAACCCAAAATCTCACTGCGACCGCAGGTGTATTTCAGGCAACCGCGCTCAGCGCGGAGAAAGAATGGCACATCACCGTATCAGACACTTTTGACAACAACAATGGGAACAAATGGTATGTCGGTGCTGACGATGATCAATGGGCAAAAATAAAATATGAGGTAAAAGATGGCAAATATCGCTGGAACGCGACGGCTCACAAAGGATTCGTTAGCTGGGTCAGGCTGAGTGATGAACCTTTTACTAGTTTTTATGTATCTGCGGATGCGCAGAAAACCGGCAACCCCGCCCCAGGTGATTATGGGATCATCTTCAGGGAAGACGCCTTTAATAATTACTATTACTTTGCAATTACGAGTAACGGAGGATTTTTTGTTTCACTTTACAATAAAGAAAAATGGAATAATATAATAGATTGGACTGCATCTGGATTAATTCAGTCCGGGAAGCCCAACCGGTTAACCGTGATTGGAGAAGGATCGCGCTTCATCTTCTTTATCAACGGAGAATATGTTGGTGAAATGACTGACGATCATCTTGCAAAAGGGATGGTTGGTTTGGCGATTGGATTGTACGATGCCGATGCCCAAAGTATCTTCGAGTTTGATAATATCGAACTGCGGGCCCCGGCGCCACCTGCCACCCTGACCCCGACGATCACCCCGACATCAACGATCACCCCGACACCAACCATTACCCTGACGCCTCATGCTCTTATCCCAGCGCCTGAGGATGCAAAGGTTTTCAATGAACAATTTGATTCAAACAAGAAAAACTGGGTTTCATTTTACAGTGATAATACAACCGTTATCAAGGAAGGAAAGTTATACCTGCGGTCAGACAAGGCAGGATACGTAGCACTCGTCTTATGTTACAGATGTTCAATACTTGACAAGGCGTTCTATTTCCAGGCAGAGGTGATCCCTGCGGAAAAGACCAGCATCAAGCATGGAATCGCTTTTTGCGCAACGGGGCCTACGGAAGAATACTATGTGTT